>NZ_VPCP01000005.1:0-88437 GCF_013418145.1 Acinetobacter sp. YH12201
TTGTTCCACTTTAGATATTTGTTTAAGATGAGATGTAACTCATTGAAATGTGTCATCATATTCGTCGTCAGAAAACAAGTATTATGCCATTATTTCAATGAGTTATCTTTTTTTGTCGTGTACAAAGTTAATTTTCACAAGATATTCATGATAGTGAGTTTTTAAAATATTAAGATCTATCTCTTTATCGAATTTTGATAATTCAGTTATAAAAAATGAACTTATGTCATCAAAAACTTGTAACCCCGATGTTTCAACACTTTGATGATCTTTGACTTTTATGGCATTTAACAAATCATTTTTATAATAAACTAATGAATAAAATCTAGAATCGAAATTAGATTTTTTTAACTCTTCCATCTGTTCTTTATGATTTGATTGAATCATCTCTAACTGTTGAATTAAAGAGAATTCACTCTATTCTAATTGCTTTCTAGTCAAATCTTTTGATTCTTTATTTGCTTTACGCTGCAAATAAGCTGAATACATAACAATAAGCAATGTAACTGACGTGAAAAGTGTATTTAAACTTCCATATATATCTCCTAAAGCTCCAAAATCCTTTAATTCAGTTTCTTTAGCCCCGATTTCCCCCATAACCCACTTGAAAAACAAAGGAAAAATACACCAGGCAATAATTAATACGACAAGAGCAACAATAATAAATACAATTTTCTGAATACCGTTCAACCCCATAATATATCCTAAAGAATAGTTTTTAATTTAAGTTATAAAAAGAATACCAATAGATATTTCTAAAAATATATTATATTAATTTTTATTAATCATCAGGCAATAAAAAACCCCAAGACTTAATATGCTTGGGGTTCTTCAAAATCTTGGTCCCGAGGGTCGGACTCGAACCGACACGTCATCTCTGACAGCGGATTTTGAGTCCGCCGCGTCTACCAATTTCACCACCTCGGGAAAGGTGCTGCAAGCTGATCAGCTTGTGGTGGCTATATTACTCTCAAACTTGGAATTGTCAATTATATAGCTTAACCGATCGCTCAATTTTAAATCAAAATCAAAAACTTTGTTTTAAAAAACATCAGATAGCATCTGTTTTGTGCATTTCCAGCCTATAATGCGGATGTTTTTCTTATTTCAATACATCGAAGATGCAACTTTCTGACTTTAACTTTGATCTCCCTGACGAGCTGATCGCCCGTTATCCACTTGAAACCCGTAGTGCTTCACGCCTTTTGCATCTTGATGCTCAAGGTCAATATCATGACCATCAATTTACAGATATTCTAAATTTACTGAATGAAGGTGATTTGCTGGTTTTAAATGATACCAAGGTCATGAAAGCACGTCTGAAAGGTAAACGTGCCACTGGGGGTGCGGTTGAAGTTTTGGTGGAACGCATGTTGGACAAGTTCATTGCGCATTGCCATATTAAAGCCAGTAACTCGCCAAAAGAAGGCGCAGAACTGTTCATTGGTCCAGATGAAGTAAAAGTCACAGTCAAAGGTCGTCATGAAAACCTGTTCATTGTCGAGTTTTCTCAGCCCATTTTAAATGTTCTAGATTTATATGGTGCTTTGCCTATTCCGCCTTATTTCAACCGTGAAGCAGAATCAATTGATACCGAGCGTTATCAAACCGTCTTTAATGATCCAAGCAAACTGGCCAGTGTCGCGGCTCCTACTGCTAGCCTGCATTTTGACGAAGCTTTGTTGAAAAAACTTGAAGAAAAAGGCATCCAGAAAACCTTTGTGACCTTACATGTCGGTGCAGGAACCTTCCTTCCGGTACGAACCATCGATATTGAAAACCATATCATGCACAGTGAATGGTGTGATGTGTCTGATGAATCTATGGCGCTGATCAAAGCCACCAAAGCGCGTGGCAATAAAGTCATTGCTGTCGGTACAACTGCAACCCGTGCCACTGAAAGCGCTGCACAGGCCAATGGCGGTGAATTAAAAGGCTGGACGGGCGATACCCAAATCTTCATTTACCCGGGTTACCAGTTTAAAGTGGTTGATCGTCTGATTACCAACTTCCATCTTCCTGAATCAACGTTATTAATGCTGGTTTCGGCATTGTCGAATCGTGATAATATTTTAGCTGCCTATCATCATGCTGTAGAAGCCAAATACCGTTTCTTCAGTTATGGCGATGCCATGCTGGTTGATAAAATTACACCTTAATTATTGTTGATAATAAGAAGTACGCTATGCCGCTCGATGCTGTTAAACATTCGATTCATATTCGACGTAAAAAAAATGAACGGGTTTTTAATAATATTGTGCGGCTTTGGGAGATTGCCCGCCAGGCTCAGACGCATCAGGATATTTTAGATGCCCTGCATCCCTGGAATGCCCCGATCGTGCTCAAGTTTGAAAATGTCCTCCCGCTACTTCTGGCAGCAGCAGGACTGTTTTTTATCCTGCTGATTTTTATCCATCCCGGTAATATCTGGATTCAGATCAGTCTGATCAGCGGTTTTTTTATGATTTTCTGGGCTTATATTAGTTATGAAGAAAGCAAGCCCGTTGATGAAGTCATCGAATATCTGGAACAGCAAAGCATTGCCAAAAAATATAATCTTGCCTTCCAGCAACAGCCACAACATTTTTCTGTTCCCCTGCAACCGGTTTTATTTATTGCCCATTTAAAGCGTTTATTTCCGGTCTTTAATCAGGGCAGCATTTCCAATGACTTTCCTTATTACGCCAGCACCCAATGGACTGATGATGAAGGCAAACAGCATCAGGTGATGGTATTTCAATATCATTATGTCAATGAAATCCGGATTCGTAATAAAGACGGCAATGAAGTACAGGTGAGTGAAGTACACAAAGATTTATGGGGTGTATTTGTTTTTGATGTGGAAGTACACGGTGTGGCAGTCACTACGGCCAACAAGGAGTTTTATTATCCTTACAGTTTTCCGTGGCATACCAGTGATATTCAAGTCAACCAGAAACTGAATATTTTTGGTAGCGATGAAATGCAGATGGCAAAACTGCTCACGCCTGCATTTGTGTTGAGGCTCGATGAATTTTTTGCCCAGCGTCAAGGCGATTTAATTTTCCATCCTGATAGCCATATCTTATGTTTTTTAGGACCGGCCGATTTATTTCATATTTCAAGCCGGGCAAAAAATATTCACGATATTTCTGCATTACGTGGACACTTGCGTACTTTTAAACTACCGTATCTGGAAAGTTTACAGCGTGATTTAACGCAGTTTTTAAAATAACAATCTTGTAAATATTTGGGGACAAATAAATGGGGTTATTGATTTTTTTATTGTTGATTATTGCCGTGATTGTAGCCTGTATCATGATTCGCAATAATATTGTGCGTCATCACAATGCTTCTATTCGTTCTTGGTCAGATGTGGCAACTTATGAGCGTCAGAAGATTAAAGTTCTGGATGGCTTGCAACCTTTGGTTGAACAATATTCCAATTTTGAACAAGGCACTTTGGAAAAAGTGACCGAACTGCGGCAGAATATTTTAAATCTCAATTTAAACAATGCCGATGTTGCCCAGTTGCAACGCGTTGAAAGCCTGAATAAGGAATTAATGCAGAGTCTCAATGTCGTGGTAGAGAACTATCCTGAGCTGAAAGCCAATGAAATTTATCTAAAAATGATGAATGAAATTGAAGAACAGAATGAAAATGTCGGGGCAGCGATTACCATTTTTAACCGCAATGTTGAACTGTTTAATAACAATATTCAGATTTTTCCCAATAACATCGTCAATACCCTGTCACTCGGTAAAAAAGCCATTCGCCCCTTCCGCGATCTGGCAGCTACACAGAGTTTTGACTATCGACCGAATTTTTAAGTCGTTAATATTAGAATAAATGAAAACATCGGCATGCAGAAAAGCATCATTTCTACATGCCCATCCGCAAGGCAAGCACAGCCTCACTTGTAGCTTATTTTCTTCAGCAAAAAAGAATCGCGTTAAAATTCGACAACACTGGCGTTTATGTGCGTAATCAAGGAAAATAGCGAACTTTTGGCGGCGAACTGTTTTTTCGCTCTTGCACTGCAACCAAAGCAGTGCTTTGCTCTCGTCCAGGATATTTTATGAAGTTTGAAAAATTAGGTCAGTCGGGCCGTGCCCGTCGTGGTCGTTTAACGCTGGAACACGGCGTGGTGGAAACCCCAGTGTTTATGCCTGTCGGTACCTACGGTACAGTCAAAGGCATGCTCCCACGTGATGTAGAAGATATTAAAGCCCAGATTATTTTAGGTAACACCTTCCATCTCTATTTACGTCCCGGCCTGGACGTGATTCGTGAACATGGCGGTTTGCACGAGTTCATGAAATGGAACAAACCGATTTTAACCGATTCAGGCGGCTTCCAGGTGTTCAGCCTGGGTGCGATGCGTAAGATTAAAGAAGAAGGTGTAACCTTCCGTTCACCAATTGATGGTTCAAAAGTCTTTTTATCACCTGAAATTTCAATGGATATTCAACATACCTTGAATTCAGACATCGTGATGATTTTTGACGAATGTACGCCTTATCCGGCGACGCGTGAAGAAGCACAAAAGTCGTTGCAGCTTTCACTGCGCTGGGCAAAACGCTGTAAAACCCATCACCATGATGTGTTAAAAAATAAAAATGCCCTGTTCGGTATTATTCAGGGCGGTATGTATGAAGACCTGCGTGATGAATCGCTGGCAGGCTTAAAAGAAATCGACTTTGATGGCTTTGCTATTGGCGGTCTTTCTGTCGGTGAACCGAAAGAAGAAATGATAAAGATTCTGGATCATCTTCCACCGAAAATGCCGGAAGACAAGCCACGTTACCTGATGGGTGTCGGCAAGCCTGAAGATATCGTGGAAGGCATCCGCCGTGGTGTGGATATGTTTGACTGTGTCATGCCAACCCGTAATGCACGTAATGGTCATTATTTTGTGACAGACGGTCTGGTGCGGATTCGTAATGCCAAATATCGTCATGACCAAAGTCCACTCGATCCAGACTGTGACTGCTATACCTGCCAAAACTTCACCCGTGCTTATCTGTTCCATCTAGAAAAATGCGGTGAAATGCTGGGTTCCATGCTGGGTACTATTCATAACCTGCGTTATTACCAAAGGTTTACACAAGACATCCGTGATGCATTAGATAATGGTACTTTTGATGAATATGTACAGGATTTTTATGCGCGTCGTGGTCTAGAAGTCCCACCTTGTCCTGAAGATTAATCTTTCAGTATTTGCGCTGAAGAAAAAGACAAGGTAAATTGCTGAACAAGTTATCTTATTTATCATCATATTGTTGATATACATTTTTTAGTTTAGGAAATTGAAATGAGCCTTTTTATTTCTACTGCTCACGCAGCAGGTGAAGCTGCACAACAACCAAGTTTGGTAACCAACCTTTTGATGATTGCGGTATTTGTCGCAATTTTCTATTTCCTGATCTGGCGTCCTCAAGCGAAACGCGCGAAAGAACACCGTACCCTGGTTGAAAGTCTGGGTGTAGGTAGCGAAGTAGTTTTTGCAGGCGGCCTGATGGGCAAAATCACTAAAATTGAGGGCGATTTTGCAGTGGTTGAACTCAGCCGTGGCGTAGAAGTAAAAATTCAGCGCGCAAGTGTGATTTCAGTTCTTCCTGAAGGCACATTAAATAATCTCTAATCAAAATTAGTCGTGCCCTAGCACGACTTTTTCATTTTAAGAAGAAAACAGATGCGTTACCCAGCATGGAAATATCTGCTGATCCTTGTGGTTTTGGTGATCAGCACATTATACGCGCTGCCTAGTTTGTACCCCGATGAACCTGCTGTTCAAATTTCCGGTGCCAAAGCCGGCACCCAAATTGACCAGAGCATCGTACAAAAAGCAGAGCAATTATTACAAAGTGAAAAAATTTCAAGCCATGACAACAGCTTTAGCAATAATGCTGCCCTTTTACGCCTCGACTCCTCTGAAGCACAGTTAAAAGCCAAAGAAGTATTGCGTCGCGGATTGGGTGATAATTATGTTGTTGCCTTGAACCTTGCCCCAACCACACCTGAATGGCTGCAAAAAATTGGTGCCAAGCCAATGAAACTGGGTCTGGATTTACGTGGTGGTGTGCACTTCCTGCTTGAAGTGGATATGGACAAGGCCATCAGTCAGCGTATGGAAACATCGGCGACTGATCTGCGTCGTCAATTGCGTGACAACAAGCTGAAATTCAACAGCCTGTCACTAAATAACAATACCATTACCGTTCAGTTTGCCAATAACGGTGACCGTGAAGCCGTGATGGATTTCTTGCGTCGTAATGGCAATGAATTCAACCAGCAGGCAATTGCCTCTGAGTCCGGTTCAACTTTACGTCTGAACTATACCGACGTGCGCAAGCAGGAAATTCAGTCTTATGCCGTTAACCAGAACTTAACCACTTTACGTAACCGTATTAACGAGTTAGGTGTAGCGGAAGCATTGGTTCAAACTCAAGGCAGCAACCGTATTGTGGTTGAACTTCCGGGTGTTCAGGATACTGCTGAAGCGAAACGCGTCTTGGGCCGTACAGCCAACCTGGAATTCCGTCTTGTTTCCGATTTGAATGACCAGTACATCGATCCGTATACCGGCAAGTCTACAGCTCAGGCCCTACCTCCGGGTACTGAAGCTTTTGCTTATGAATCGTTGGATAGCGGTCGTGAATTATTACTGAACCGTAACCGCATTCTGACCGGTGAACGTGTACAAAATGCATCAAGTGGCTTTAGCCAAGATACTGGCGGTGCTGAAGTAAACATTACTTTGGACAGCGCTGGCGGTAAGCTGATGGCAGATGCCACCCGTAATGCGGTTGGTAAACGCATGGCGGTATTGTTCATCGAGAACAAGCAGAAGATCAGCTATGTGCCTGATCCGGTGACGGGTGCGCAAACCGAAGTTCGTACCCCTTATGCTGAATCTGTGATTATCAATGCTGCAACCATTCAGGCGGTATTGGGTTCCCAGTTCCGTATTACCGGTCTGGATTCACCACAGGAAGCGGCTGAACTTGCCTTGATGCTTCGTGCCGGTGCACTGGCTGCGCCGATGTATTTCGTTGAAGAACGTGTGGTTGGTCCGAGCCTGGGGCAGGAAAATATTGACAAAGGTGTGTTATCGACTCAAATCGGCTTCCTTCTGGTTGCGATCTGGATGGTGGTGTTCTTCCGTCTGTTCGGTGTGATTGCCAACTTTGCACTGGTATTTAACCTGGCTATGATCCTGACCGTCATGTCATGGATTGGTGCTTCCCTCACCCTTCCGGGTATTGCCGGTATCGTAATCACCATTGGTATGGCGGTCGATGCCAACGTACTGATCTGTGAGCGAATACGGGAAGAAATGAAATGGGGGGCCTCGCCCAAACAGGCGATTGTCGCCGGTTATGATCGGGCCTATAACACCATTTTTGACTCGAACTTAACTACCTTCCTGGTTGCGTTCATTCTGTTTGCCATCGGTACAGGTCCGATCAAGGGCTTCGCTGTGACATTAATGATCGGTATTGTCTGCTCGATGTTTACAGCCATTACTGTAACACGTGCCATCGTACAGCTTATTTATGGCAAAAAACGTAACTTGAAAAAGTTGAGCATTTAGGAGATCGAAGATGACTGATATGACTCAACCGAAAAAGAAATACGGTCGCCCGGATGATGAGCGCATCATTGACTTTATGAAGATTGCCAAACCTGCGGCAATCATCTCTATTCTTTTAACTTTGGCCAGTATTTTCTTTATTGCCACCAAAGGTCTAAACCTCGGTCTGGACTTTACTGGCGGTGTTTCTGCCGAGCTGAACTATAAACAACCGGCCAATCAGGTCGAAGTTATTCAGGCTTTGAACCAGGCAGGCTTTAAGGATGCGGTGGTACAAACTCTCGGCAGTAACAAAGACCTCTTGGTTCGTATGCCTGTTCAGAACATTGAAGTAGAAGATCTGAATAACGCCATCACCAAAGCAGCACAATTACCGAATAACCCTGCTGAGGTCCACAAAGTGGATTCTGTCGGTGGACAGGTCGGTAACGAGCTGTATATTCGTTCGGCAGGTGCTGTAGCCTTGGCATTACTGCTCATGCTGGTTTACGTGACCATTCGTTTTGAATTCAAGCTGGCGGTAGGTGCGGTGCTTTCGTTATTCCATGACATCATTGTCACCATTGGTATTTTTGCCATGATGCAATGGCCGTTTGATTTAACCGTACTGGCAGCTATTCTTGCGCTGTTAGGTTTCTCGTTAAACGATAACATTGTGGTATCCGACCGTATCCGTGAAAATTTCCGCAAGATTCGCGGTGCCTCGCCAGTTGAAATCGTCAATATCGCGTTGACTGAAACCTTACGTCGGACCATCCACACCTCCATGACCTTATTGCTGGTCGTTGTCGCAATGATGTTCCTGGGCGGTGAAGGTCTGCACTGGTTCTCGATTGCAATGTTTATTGGTGTATTTGTCGGTACCTATTCTTCAATTTATATTGGTACTGCATTTGCCTTATGGCGTGGCCTGAACCGTCAGGACTTTATTGTACAGGTGAAACCTGAATTTGATGAAGAACAGGAAATTCCAAAGTAATTTCTGTGCTTTCTTTAAATTCGATAAAAAAGCCCATCATCTGATGGGCTTTTTTATGCAGGTCAAAAATATAAAATGCTGTACAAGATCTGAAATTTTATCCGTGTGAATGTACAAGCTTATAGTTTTGCAAGATCCCCTTTTAAGGCTACACCGGCAACCGCAGTTCCTTTGGCACATTGGTAAGTGGTGGTACTGCGGGTTTCGTTTGCTTTATAGTAGCTCACAATATTGGTCACAGCATTGGCACCCTTTGCCTTGGCAGTGTTCTGGAACTGGATTAAAGCAGAACGTAAAACATGATCGCATGAGCTTTCAGCAGACTTGGCAAAGCCATTGGTTTTTTTATTGCTCACCAAACCTTTTTGAATGACTTTTCCACCCGCACGTGTACCCGCCAAGTAAAACTTAACCGAACCGTCCAGTGTACCGTCAGCAACTGCGCGACTCACCGCTTCCTGGAAGTTGAAGTCATGCATTTGATCTGCAGCTTGAGCTGAAACGATTCCACCCAAACACAATGCAGCTGTAAGTGTTAATTTCTTCATCAACATAATGTACCCTCTAGTTGTTGTTAGACACGTTTAAAAATCAGGGAGGTATTAATTCCTCCAAAAGCAAAATTGTTAGTCATAACTATGTCGGCATGCATATTTCTTGACTGTTTGACAATGTAATCCAGATCGCCACAGGCCGCATCAATTTCATCCAGATTTAATGTTGGTATAAACTGGCTACGCTGCATCATCTCGATACTGAGCCATGCTTCAATTGCCCCACATGCGCCCAGCGTATGCCCGAAATAGCTTTTTAAAGAGCTGATTGGCTTTTTGCCCAGTACGCGAGCAGTGGCTTTCGTTTCGGCAATATCACCCTGATCGGTGGAGGTTCCATGTGCATTGACATAGTCTACCTGGTCTGCTGCAATTTGCGCATCTGACAGAGCCAGCTGGATACAGCGTCCCATCATTTCAGCATCTGGACGGGTGACATGCTGACCATCGGTGTTGCTACCGTAACCGATGATTTCTGCATAAATTTTGGCACCACGTGCTTGAGCATGTTCATATTCTTCCAGAATTAAACAGCCAGCGCCTTCCCCCACCACCAGACCATCACGCTTGCTATCGAATGGACGCGGCGTTTTTTCCGGATGTTCATTTTGGCTACTGGTGGCCATCAGCACATCAAACACCGCGGAACCTGCGGCACTGAGTTCCTCGGCACCCCCTGCTAGCATTACAGTCTGCTTGCCATATTTAATGGCTTCATAGGCCTGACCAATCGCCATGGAACCTGAGGTACAGGCACTGGATGTCGGTAAAGTTAAACCTTTCAAGCCAAAATAAACAGTCATGTTGACGGCACTGGTATGCGACATCATGCGGATATACGTGGTGGCATTCAGCTTGTTCATGTTGTTATCAATCAACATGCTGCCAAACTCGCCAATTGCATCGACACTGCCAGCAGATGAACCGAAGGCCACACCAGTTTGACCACTGCTTAAAATCGGGTTATTTAACAGACCTGAATCTTCCAAGGCTTTTTCAGCACAGACCGTTGACATCAGGGCCACCCGCCCCATGCCGCGTGTCACTTTACGGTTAAAATGCTTGGGAATGGTATAGGATTCGACCGGACCACCCAGTTTGCTGCGCAAGTCGGTATACACTTCCCAGTCCGGCATATAGCGAATACCGCTTTTGCCCTGTTCAAATTGACTAAAAATCTGATCTGCCGTTTCACCTAAAGAGGTGATTCCGGCCATGCCCGTCACTACCACACGTTTCATCAAATCAAACCCCCATTGACCGAAATCACCTGTCGGGTGATATAGCTGGCATCATCACTGCATAAAAATTTCACCACTTTGGCGACTTCATCAACCTGCCCCATACGTTGTAAGGGAATCATTTTCAGGGCATGTTCTTTCACTTCTTCAGTGACCATTTCGGTTTCAATCAAGCCCGGTGCTACACAGTTCACGGTAATTTTGCGTTTTGCCAGTTCCAGTGCCAAAGCTTTGGTGGCACCAATCAGTCCCGCTTTTGCTGCACTGTAATTGACCTGTCCCCGATTGCCCATCAAACCTGAAACCGAAGATAAAGTCACAATGCGGCCGCCTTGTTTCAAACGAATCATCGGCATCACCAGAGGTTTGAGTACATTGTAGAAACCATCCAGTGAGGTCGAAACCACCTCATCCCAGTCACTGTCGGTTAAGGCCGGAAATGCCGCGTCACGGGTTAAACCGGCGTTGAGAACAACACCATAGAATGCGCCATGCTCGGCAACATCCTGCTCCAGCAATTGCAGTACTTTTTCACGTTCATTTACATCAAATAACAGTGCATGGCTGGCTTGGCCTAAAGCACGGATTTCTTCAACCACCTGTTCGGCTTCTTGTTGTCTGGAGCGCGCATGGACGGTGACATCAAATCCAGCCTGTGCCAGTTGCAAGGCAATGGCTTTACCAATTCCACGGCTTGAGCCTGTTACTAAAATTCGTCTACTCACACTGTATCCTTAAGTTTTTCTTTCATTTCTGGCGGCTCAAATACACTCAACATGGCACTAAAGCGATGTTCCCGGTATTCAATTTCACATTGAAACTGCCCCAGCCCCTCATGTAAATAACCTTGTTCCACTTTAATCCGTACGGTTTCCCCTAAAGCAAAATAAGGCACAGGCAATTGCATTTTACGCGTGCCCAATAAAAAACCAATTTTAGGCGGCAAACCTGACATTTTCCCTTTATGTCCTGCATAAGCACTAATGGTCTGTGCCATCAGTTCAATACTGCTCCAGGTCGGCAAGCCTTCCGCTTCACAAAACATCAATTCGGGACGAATCACCAGTTCGGCAATGGCAAAATTGTCACTGGCTTCAATCAGATGATCGATAAACACCATCGGCTGTTCATGCGGGATAAACTGTACTGCATCCATCATTTCAGTTTTGTTCCAAAAATTAGGCTGATATTGCTGCCGCCAAAGGCAAAAGAATTACTCATGACATATTCTATCGGTTGTTGCAACTGCGCATTCAGCACATAGTTGGCTTCATCCAGTTCCGGATCAATACTGCCTGAATGATGCAAAGGCAGCCAGGACTGATCGGCTAACACCTGCTGGCAAATTACGGCTTCAATGGCTCCAGCGGCTCCCAAACAATGCCCGGTTTTATGTTTGCTGCTGCTGATCGGTACTTCATATTGCTGGAATACCGTCTGCACGGCTTTGATTTCCATGGCATCATTTTGCGGCGTTGCCGTTCCGTGCATATTTAAATAGCCAATCTCACTAGCGCTAATACCCGCCATATCCAGCGCCTTTTGCATGGCTTCGGCAGCCCCTTTGCCTTCCGGATGTGGTGCAGAAATATGCCAGGCATCCATCGACTCACCGGCGGACATCAGCATGACAGGGGCAGTTTCTTTGGACAATAAAAATAGTCCCGCCGCTTCGCCAATATTGATACCATCGCGCTGTGCACCACAGGGCTGACACAGATCATTGGACAGGCTTTCCAGACTATAAAAACCATTTAAGGTCAAACGGCACAAAGTATCAATACCACCGACCAGTACCGCATCCACCAGACCAGCATTAATCAATCGCTGTCCTGCCGCCATCGCTTTGGCACTGGAAGAACAAGCCGTGGAAATGGTGTATGCCGGACCTTCCCAGCCCAGATACATCCGTAGGCCTTTGGCCAGACTACCCATTTCCTGTTTATAGTGATTAATTTCAATTTTGCTGTGATGGTTAAAATACTGTTTCAGCAATATTTCATTGTCAGCAATGCCGGAGGTCGATGTGCCCAGAATAATTGCCAGACGTTTGCGATCAAACTGCGCAGTATAATCTCGGATTTCGCTTTCAATCGAACTTAACGCAGTTAAGGCAAAACGTAGATTATGCGAATCGACATCCTGCAGAAATGCGGGCACAGTTTCGATTAAAGGCTGCTGATAGGCGCCTACCCAGACCTGTTTTTCCGGAATAAATCCTGAACGAAGGCTCAAGGTATTTTGCTGCGTGGTCAGCGCCTGTCTGATCTGTTCAGCGGTATTTCCGAGTGCAGATAGACCGGCACTCAACTGAATGCCGACTGCAGGATATTGTGTGATTTTATCGCCCATGCTCATCCCCCCTTATTCAGTGCTTTGCACATCCGGGTTTTCCCCCTCTGTGCTGGTCAGGCCTTCGCTGATAGGACTGATGACCATCTGGTACGGCACCTGCAGATTGTTCAGCTCAATGGCCCCATCCTGCTGTTGAATATTCAGCACATGCTGCTGATTGATCCATACTTTTTGGGTCTGAGCCGAAGTTTCAATGTGGACATTCTGCTGCAAGCGGGCAAAATCCGGATAGGTGGCATAAAGAATATCGCGCACCACAAATTCAAATGGCAACAGCTTCATTGGTGCAATGCGCTGTTCGACATCAACCTTGCGGCCATCAAAACTGAGCTTGAATAACTGCTGCCCGGTCAGGGTCAAAGCCAACATTTCCAGCTTTTGACCTTTTTGTTGCTGATACAGTAAAAAGCTGAAACTGTGCGCTTTCCATTGAATTTCTAACTGATCCTGACGCTGGTAGTTTTGTGCAGTCCAGGCAGCCGTTGCCAGACCTGGTGCTTGAGGCAGCATGGACTGGCAGCCACTGCATAGCAGGACTGCAGCGAGCAAAATCCCCGTCCATTTCAGTTTCATTCTAGGCACCGTTCATCTCGATGTGTTGTAACTGCGGATCACGGCAATATTCCGCCAGCGTGCTTAAACGCTTTTTGGCATTTTTATAAATTGGATTGCTGCTGTCCCAGGCATAGCCGGCCAGTAAGGAAGAGACCATGCGGCGGATTTTGTCATCCTGATTTTTCGAGAACACCACATCCTGAAATTCACCGCTATACCACGACTCGACATAGGCACGGAACACCTGAATACCGGCACGTAGCGGTTTTTCATATTGCTCCGTCCAGTCGACCGGCTGTCCTTGCAGCTGCTGATCAACCAGTGGAATGGCCAGACTGGCAGATTTCAGGGCAATGGTCACACCAGAAGAAAATACCGGGTCGAGGAATTCACCGGCATTACCCAATAAAGCATAGTTACGCTGGGCCAGATGTTTGACATCGGCAGAGTAGCCCACCAGGGTACGCACCGGCGTATCAAATTTGACCTTGCGCAGCACATGCGATAGGCTTTCTTCATCTGCCAGAATTCGCTTCAACAAGTCATCCAAATTATAGTCAGCACTGCCATCAAAGCCATAGCGTTCAAAGAAATCCTGCTCGGCCACGACCCCGAAAGAGGAACGGCCATCGGCAAAGGGAATCAGCCAGTACCAGGCACGTGGGTCTTTGGCATGCACCGTAATCAGGATTTTTTCCCGGTCAAATTCCGGGTCATCCAAAATCCCATCTTCAATATGGGTAAACACGGCACGGCGTACCGGAAAATCGGATGGGCTTTCCAGATTCAGAAATTTCGGCAGGATGCGGCCAAAACCGCTGGCATCCAGTAAAAATTTGCCCTGAATCTGATACACATTTTGCTGTTCATCTTTGACCGTTAAAATCGGATGTTCGGGCTGAACATCAACATCAATCACTTCATGGCCAAAGCGAATTTCGGCACCATACTTTTCTGCCTGTTGTGCCAATAAATGGTCAAAGTTGGCACGGCGCACCTGCCAGGTGGTGCCCGGACCATCGCTAAATTTTTCGCGGAAATCATAGAAACTGCGCTGCTTGCCCTTTAAAAAGGCAGCGCCATTTTTAAACTGGAAAGCAAATTCTTCTACATGCTCTCGCACGGTGTCCAACAAGCCAGCTTCTTCCAAAAACACCATCGACTGTGGCAGTAATGATTCACCAATGGAAAAGCGTGGAAAATATTGTTTTTCGATGATCGTGACCTGATAGCCTTTCTGGCGCAGTAATGCTGCTGCCGAACTCCCCGATGGCCCTGCGCCGATAATCAATACATCTGTGTGTTGCATGGTGCTCATTGCACTGTACCTTATTCTTTCAGCTCTTTGGCTGATACTGTTGAAGCACAACATGTTTGGCATCGGATGATGTAAACAATGTTGCATAAATAAATGAAAAAATAACCCCAAGTAAAACCGTCAGACCAAAACAGTGAATGGCATAAGTCTGGCTAAAGGATAATAACCCGAAACCCAGCAAGGTCGACATCATACATAGGAATAAGGCCATCCCGACCACTTGCGGATGATCATGTCCGTGACGATAGAAAATGGCATAGTCCACGCCAATCCCGATAATCAGGAAAGTACCCATGATGCTGAATAAATTTATTTCCACACCGAGCCAGGCCTGAATCGCGAAGGTGGTCATTAAAGCCAGACTGACCGGTAGTACCAAAGGCAAAATAGAATTCAGACCATAAATGATGCCTAAGCCAATCATCAAGCAGATTAAAGCCGAAACCAGTAACCACTGTGCCTGTATACGATGCTGCTGGAATAATTCGGACAGTTGATTGACCGGACGTAATAGCTGTGCCTGCGAAGTATTGAACTGTTGCAAGGCAGCCACATCATGCACATTTTGCAGCAGCACCAGACGCTCGGTTGGGCTCATTTGTAAAAAAGCCAAAGGATGTTGGCTCATTTCAGCAGGACTGAGTAGAGGCTGCTGGGCCAGTTGCTTTTGCCAAGCCAACACCTCTGCCGGATTGAGCTGCAATGCGGCGGCATAGTCCTGTAAGGCACTGGCTGGAATGGCTTGCAGTAACTGAATATTGTGTTGTTGCTGCGCTTTGGATGGCAGCCATTGACCGAGAGCCTGAAAACTATCCAGTTTGTTTTGTGTCTGCAAAACTTGCAGTTTTTCTAACAGTTTCTGTTCATTTTGTTCCAGTTCCTGCGCCGTGTTGCCATGCACCACAAAGTATTCACTGCTTTGCTGCTGCATAAAACGTTCACGTACGTACTGATCTTCCTGCTTTAATTTTTGATCCATACTTTGCAAGTTACGGATATCATCATTGCTTTGCAGAAACATCAAACTGCTGCCGGCGACCACAGCAATTAAGGCGATCAGGCCATAACGCAGACGGTTTCTCGACTGTACAAAACCTCGTGCTTTGCCAATAAAGCTTAAATGGCGAATGGCCGGTTCAGCATTTAAAGGTGGCAATCTCGGCAACAATAAAACGCTGGTGATCCATGCCGCAGCCAACCCGACCATTGAAAAGACTGCAATCTGCTTAAAGCCCGGGAATGGGGTAAAGCTTAAGAAAATATAAGCGACCAAGGTGGTCATCAGGCCCATAAACAGGCTGGGCAATAATGGCTTTAATACCGCAAAACCGTCAATATGCCGATGCTGTGATTGCATGGCCATAAAGTAAAAAGAAAAATCGACACAGACTCCGACCAGACTGGCACCAAACACCAAAGTCATCAGGTGAATTTCCCCAAACACCGCATGGGTGATGGCAAAGGCCACCAGACAGCCGGTACCTACGGCAATCATTTCGGTCAGCATCGGACGAACCGAACGGAAACCAAACAGTACGAGCAGGAAAATACCTAGGGTCGAACCCAGGCCAATGGTGGAAATTTCTTTTTCCGCCGAGGTGGTGCCGAACTGGGCAAACAGCAAGGTGCCGGTCCAGTGCGGCTCAACCTGCATCTGTTTCAGTTTTAAATTTAACTGCGCAATCCATGCGGCAGTTTTTTCCTGATAATCAATATTGTAAGGGCTATTTTTGAGCTGCAAAACGATAAGGCGGGAAATGCCCTGCTCATCACGAATGGTGGCAAAACCATCTTCCAGGGTAATATCCGGGTTCGCCTGTAAACCGGATAAGCTGACAGCATAACGTGGAAATAATAAGAGCGGATCTTGTTGTAACAGCTCTGCTGTGACCGGCATACCCGGGCTCATGATCTGCAACAGGCCCTGTTCGTTCAGCGCGGTATAATCCTGTTGCTCCAGCAGCTTTTGATCTGTGGATGACAGCAAACCGGCACGATGCTGATACAACACTTGGGCAAACTTGTCACTGTCCAGCTGTGCATGTAACGGTTGCCATAAATCCGTTGCCGCCACGCTTTGTTTAAAAGTCGCTGTGGCTTTGTCTAAAGAGGCATCATCTTTAGCATTCAGCACAACAAAGACTTTGTCATTCAGCTGCTGACTGACATATTGCTGCGCCCGTTCCAGCCGCGGGTCATGGTGGGCTTCCGGCAATAAGGCAAAGATATTGGTTTGAATATGAATGTCTTTTTTCAGCCATGCGCTACCCAGCGCGATGGCAATCACGCTGAGTACAAGCAGCCACAGTGCGGTAAATTTATTTTGCCAGTTGGAAAAGTGCATTTTCCTCAGCCGTTAAGGTTTGGGGTTGGGTTGTTTGCTGGCTAAAGCGAATGCTGGTGCTGTTATTGGCTTTCTCGCGAATCACAATACGGTCCACATAACGCTGCCCTTGCGCATCGACCCTGACAAACAGTTTTTTAAATAAACTGCTTTTCGGGGTTAAGGCCACAGTCCACTGTGCCGGACTATAACTGGCCGAAACAATATTGAAGTTTTTGGCCAAAGCCGCTTCATTCCCCGACATCAGCTGCAAGAACATAGTCGCGACCGAACCATAAGGAGATTTATCAATTTCAATCTGGCTATAGGTCCGCTGGGTTTTTTGCACCAGTTTACGTGGGGTCACAATCAGGTCAGCCTTGACTGGATTTTGGATTTTCCAGATCACCCCTTGTGACTTGGAAAATAACACTGTGCCTTTGGAGATGAAAGTTTTGTTCATGCTCGCCAGTTTTTTTTGCTGTTCAAAATTGGCCCGCACGGTTGGTGTTTCGGAAAGTTGAGCAAAGATCTGTCTAAGCTGCGGATTTTGCGCATGTACTGCTTGTGACAGCAACGTGATCAGCGACAGCAGTCCAGCCAGGAATAATCCTACTGCTCGTGGTAGATTGAAAGATGTCATCTTGCTTTACTCCGGCTTAAATTCAGACCAGGCGTTTAAACGCTGCAATAAAACTTGCGGCGACTGGAAACACATTTCCCGACTGGCAATATCTACCGCCACTTGCGTGGTATAACCTTTAGTCAGCCTTTTACCGCTTTGGGCATCAAAAATCTGGTATTCAATTTTCAGGCGGTTTTCCCATTCTTTTAAAATGGCGCGCACCCGAATTTTCTGCTCAAACAGAATGCCATGCGCATAACGCACATGACTTTCAATCACCGGCCATGCATAGCCAGAAGCGCGCATCTGCTTATAGTTATAATCAAACTGATCCAGCAACTTGCAGCGGGCAATTTCAAAATACTTTAAATAATGCCCATGCCAGACCACGTCCATGGTATCCACATCATGAAAGGGCACTTCTATAATCACATCGGCATGCATCGTCTGTTTCCCATCACGTTTAGCGAACAAGTCCACTGTTCAATAATTGCAGATTTTCCAGTCGATCCACCAATTGCTGCAACTCATGCTGCAATGGCCGATCTTCCACCACATAGTCAAAAGTCTGCAAGACCCAAGCCTTAAATGTGGCGAGGACTTCAGACAATTTTCCATCCAGAGTTTTTAAATGAATGGCTTGCACACTGGCACAGCACAGGGCCGCAATCACCTGTTCGGTCAGTACAATCACACGGCTGGCATCGCGTGCGGCAATGGTACCCATGCTGACCTTGTCCTGGTTATGACATTCAGTCGAGCGCGAGAAAATCGAAGCAGAAAGGGTTTGTTTCAAGGCTTCCGCGGTCCATGCCGACACGCCAATCTGCACCGCCTTAAAGCCATGATTCAACGGTAAGCGCTCGTCGGTTGCCCCAGTCAGATTACGCGGTAAACCATTATTCATTTTATAGTCCACCAGTTGCGCCAATTGACGGTCCATTAAATCGGCAATATTGGCAATCATGATTTTCAGACTGTCCATGGCCTGGGCAATATGGCCACCATAGAAATGCCCGCCGTGCAATACGCGTAAATTCACCGGATCAATCAATGGATTGTCATTACTGGAATTTAATTCATTTTCAATAAACTGGCGCAGCCATACTTTAGAATCTTCAAATACGCCAATAATATGCGGGGCGCAGCGTAGCGAATAACGGTCCTGCAGGCGTGAACTTTGATGTTCAGTCTGTACTTCACTGTTCAGCCAGTCACGCAGCTGTGCGGCAATATGTTGCTGGCCCGGATGCGGTTTTTGCGCAAAAAGCACTTCATCAAAATGGCTCGGATTACCTTCTAAAGCCAATACATTCAGCGCGGTAATACAGGTACTGGCCAAGCTGATCTGTTCGGCTTTTTTATAGTTCAGGCAGGCAATTGCGGTCATCACTGCTGTACCGTTCATCAGCGCCAAGCCTTCTTTGGGACGCATCACTAGGGGTTCTAGGCCTTTTTCTGCATAGACCTGACTGACCGGAACAATCTGTCCCTGATCATACACATCGCGCTCACCGACCAATGCGCCGGCAATATAAGATAATGGCGTTAAATCGCCACTGGCCCCCACCGAACCTTCAGAGGGAATCACCGGAATCACGTTTTCATTTAACATCCACACCAGACGTTCCAGCAGTGCATGCGAAACCCCGGAATAACCGCGTGCCAGCGAACATAGACGTGTCACCACCACTGCACGTGCGCTAATTAAATCCAGATTTTGTCCCAGACCACAGCCATGGAAACGCGATAAATGCAAAGGCAGTTCATTGACCTGATGCGCAGGAATTTCCACCAGACAGGAATCGCCATAACCGGTGGTCACGCCATAAATCACGCCTTCATCCTGCAATAGTTGATCCAGAAAATCGGCACCGCGCTGAATCAAATTGTGCCACTCATTCGAGTCCGGTAAAGCCACGCGTTTTTCCTGACGCGCGACTGCCACCACATCTTCAATTGAAAGTGGATGTTCCCCAATAACTAAAACTTGCATTAATCTTTGTTCCAAAAATTATAAAAATTAAACCATTGATACGGCGCACGAATACAGTGCTGCTCAAGGAGTGATACATATTCACGGATGGTCGTTTGCATGGCTTGCAGACGGTTGTTACGCGGAAAATTCAGTTGTTCCGCAATCGAATGGATATGTACTTCAAAATGAGTACCGACCCGATAACAGAACACGGCCAGCACTGGCACTTTCAGCAAACTGGCCAAAATCCAGGCCCCTTGCGGCCAGTTCGCCTGTTCAGCTAAAAATGAAACGGATTGAACCCGGTCTGACTGCACCGGTACGCGGTCTGCTGCCACAATCACCCATTCGCCCTGATCAAGTTTTTCCTGCAAAATCAGGGCAGTTTCAATACCCAGTTCATCCACCGAGATCAAATTGACATCGGCATGATGATTGAGTTTTTTCAGGAACTGGTTAAATTTGGTGGCATGTTTTTGATAGACCAGCACATTAATTTTTTGTGGATATTCCGACTTGATCGCTCGCAGCAACTCGATATTGCCAAAATGCGACACCACAATGACAGCCCCCTTTTGATAGCGGGCACGAAAATGCTCATGACCATGCAACTGTAATTGCTGCTCGGGAATATTGCCCAGCCAGCCTTCAATTTTATCCAGAATACATTCACCAAACTGCATAAAATGCTGATAGCTATGGGTCAGACTCGGCGTATGCGGAAATGGAGAATTTTTACCTGCAAAATGGTGCAATCGGGTCAAATATTGCAGTGAAGCCTGACGTGCTGCGATCGCAAACAGCCAATACCACAAAATAATAAAATACAGCAATATACGACACAGCCATCGCCCGCCTACGCGATAGAAAGCCAACATCAAAGTCAACGGTAACATACCGCCACGTTCTTTGATGTCATTCCATTGGGTCGGGTTCAGATCAGCCACAGCATCAACCTTGCATTTTTTGTCGCAATAATTGCGGCAAACGAATCAGCATCCCACCCAGCAATTTGGCATGGGTCTGACTCATTCCCCAGTTGTCACGCCAGGCGTTGAAATGGGAAATGCCATCTTCCGGATAAATGACTTTGGTCGGCACATTGATAAAAAATACATTGGCCCACTTTAAGCGCACCAGAATCTCGCTATCAAAGCCCATACGCGGCTGAAACTTTGCCGAATCCAGCACCTGAATGGTAGGTGCTAAGGGATAGACCCGGAAACCGCACATGCTGTCCTTGATCTCCAAGGACAGGCTGTTAATCCAGACCCAGATATGCGTGGCATAACGGCCATAAAGGCGTTTTTTCGGCACTGATGCATCAAAAACCGGCTGACCGATAACCATCGCTTCCGGGTGTTGCTGGGAAATTTGCAGGAATTTTGCCACATCCTGCCAGTCATGCTGACCGTCAGAATCGAGCTGCAAAGCATGACTGAAACCGAGCTTGTGGGCATGGCGCAAACCAGTGATGACAGCCTGGCCTTTGCCCTGATTATGCGTGTGTTCAACCAGATCCACCCGGGGATGTTTCAGCGCAATATCATGTAAAAGCTGGGTACATGCGGCATTACTACCATCATTGACCAGAATGATCGGCATTTGAAACTGGTCCAGATGGGCGACCAAAGCTTCAATATAATGAGGATGGTTATACACCGGAATGACAAAACAATGCTGCATAAATCGTCCTTTTTAAGCCGGTTCGGTAGGTATATGAAACAGCAATCGACCAGAGGCCAAGGTCTGCTCTGCATGGCAAAGCTCAAAACTGACTTTGTGCAATTTTCTGCTCAGTTTCAGTTGCAACACCATATACGGTTGAATCAGGTCCTGAAATTTTAATTGCTCAAAACCGTTACACCATTCCAGCTCTGCCCAGCTCTGACGAGCAAAATGCTGGATGAAACCGATTTGTCCTACTCCCGGGAAAATAGGTTTGCCCGGGAAATGCCCTTTAAAGCATTCCAGCTCAGGTGAAAACTCCAAACGATAGCTGACCTGCTCTGACTCATGCTGCTGTTCCAGTACTATAGGCAACAACATCGGCTGAAATAAGGATTTCATGTAGTGTTTATTCAGCTTGGATTGGGCATTTTGCGGTAATTGTGTCAAAAAACGCCACTGTCTGGGAATGGCAATGCCTTCCAGCTTGGACTTTAACTGGTTTTTTAAGGCTGCCACGCATTGTGCCTTAGTACCTTGCTTTAACTGTAGTCTGGCTGAATCGGACAATACTGCCACACAGGCTAAAATCTGACGATGTTCCCGTTCCAGAATCAGCACATGACACTGTACGATGTCATCCAGCTCGATAATTTTCTGCTCGATGGCATCCAGACTTAAACGTTTTTCTTCCAGTTTGACAATCCGGTCCAAACGCCCCAACACATGAAATGGACTTTTCAAATTGCCCGGCTCAATAACTTCGACCTTATCGCCAGTGAAAATCCAGTCTGCACTAAAAGCATGATTGGTTCTAACTTGTAGTTCCTGCTGTTCACTGGCCTGAATATCCACATTGGCAAAAGGTGTCCACAAGGCATCATCCTGCTGGCGATGGGCAATGCCACCAGTTTCCGAACTGCCAAACACTTCGGTAATCGGCCGGTTCAGATATGGCCGTATTCCTGACTCTAATTTCCCACCGGATGAATAAACGGTGATGCAATCTTGTAACAGCACATCACGAGTCCAGCGCTTTAACAGGGCCGGACTGGAAATCACATAATTATCAATCTTGAAAGTACTGAGTTTTTTCTGGATGTCGGCCACATCTTCCGGAAAGGCCAACTGTGCCTGATAAAAACAGCGACCGCTTGCCAGTGGCCAGAGCAACTTAAACAGCAGGCCATAAATATGCTGATGGCTCACTGTGGCAATCGCAATCGCCTGCTCAGGCAACTGAAAACTGGCATCCAGCCCCTGTACTTCATTGAGCAACTGGCGCAAGCTGCGTGGAATTTTCTTCGGCTGCCCGGTGGAGCCTGAAGTGTAAAAATAGATTTGCGCCTGATTTAAAAAGGCATCATCCAGATTGAGTTGAATCGGCTGGTTGTGGGAAACAGCTACAGGCTGACGCTGTAAAAAATAAATGTTCTGTTCAGCCAGTTCTTTTTCTAAGTCACTGACCCGGTGCGGAGGTAGTAATACCTGTTTTTTGGCCAGCAGTGCCGCAAACAGCAGTACTAAAAACTGGTAACTGTCAGGTTCCCAAAGCGCCCAGCTGTCCTGTACAAGTGACTCAATGGCCTGGCTTTGTTGTATCACATCCTGCCAGAAATCCTGAAAGCGGATTTGGCTTAAATCAGGCTGAATGCACAGTGCTTTCTGTGAATGAAGATGACTTTGAAAATGACACAACATAATATTCTATTTTTATTCCTGAATTTGATTTAAGCGCTGTTGCCGCTTACGCAAGATAAATTCGCCCAGTAATAGTAGCCCCATCAACACATAGGAAATAAAGCCGTTATATAGCACCCAAGTCTGCATGGAAGCAAACAAGACTGTCGCCAAGGCAATCAAGGCATTCAATACAAAAAAACCGCACCACATCATGGTGACTTTACGGGTCCAGATCACACCTGCTTCGGGTAAATCCGGTTCTGCCAACCGGGCAAAACGCTCAATCATGGAAGGTGGTCGAATTAACGTCGAGGCAAAAATCATACATGCCCCGACACTCATTAACACCGGATACAGTTTCAGCCAGGCATGATCTTTTAAAATCAGGCTCAAGCTACCACACAAAATGGCAAAGCCGGTTAAAGGCCACAGCAAGGCATTGCCCTTACTGAACAGGCGCAAGAGTCCCAAAACAATCAGCAGGCTGCTGACCCAGACATATTGTCCATGGGCCAGGCTATAACCCACTAAAAAGGGATAAAGAAGCAAGCCAATTGCCACTATCCCTTTCAAGAGCCATTTCATGCAGCAGACATGTTCTGAATTACGGTTACCACATCCTGCACCGTACGGACATTTTTAAAATCTTCAGGATTGACCTGCTTGCCGGTCAGTTCCTTGATTTTGACCACCAGATCAATTGCATCAATACTGTCGACATCCAGATCATTCGCCAAATTGGCATCCAGCTGCACATCTTCAGGGCTAATTTCAAACAGATCTTCCATCCATTCTCTAAGTTTTTCCAGTACTTGTTCCTGAGTTAGCATGACTACCTCTTATACCTGTTGCTGTGCTTCAACCAAAGCAACCAGACTTTGAATTGATTTAAAATGTTGTTTGGTTTCTGCCGATTCAGCATTCAAATGAATGTTGTAACGCTTTTTCAAAGCCAGGCCAAGTTCCAGGGCATCAATAGAATCCAGACCCAAACCATCGCCAAATAAAGGGGCATCGGTGTCAATATCTTCTATGCTGATGTCCTCAAGGGCTAGAACATCAATAATCATTTGCTTTAATTCATCAGCAAGATTGCTCATTTTTTAGATAACTCTTGGTTAAAAAATTGGTGTAATTGATGATTGAGCTGACGCACATTTTTTGGATTTACGCTGGCATCTTCCAAAAGATCATCGACTTGAATGGCATCCAGTACCTTCACCTGAATATGAAAGGGCTGTGAAGGAATGTGATACCACTTTTCATTCTTGGTTAAGGTTGAAGGGGTACAGCTAATCAGCACCGGACGAATCGGCACATTGGCGCGAATGGCAATATTGGCCGCCCCACGCTGAAACTCATTCAGCAACTCCCCTTTGGCGGTCCGTGTTCCTTCCGGAAAAATCAGCAGCGATGCCGCCTGGTCCTGCCGGAGCTTTTCCACGCAGTCATGAATAAATTGCTCAGAACCGGCATTTAAAATATAACCGGCACTCTGTACCGGACCTTTGGTAAAGGGATTCGACCACAGTGCTTGCTTGACCACACAGTTGGCCTGCTCCATCAGCCCGATCAGCACCACCACATCCACCAGTGTCGGATGATTGGCAATCACCAGTTCCTGCTGACTGTGCTGTAATTTTTCCAGCCCCTCGATGTCATAGGTCATAATTCCCAGCTTGACCATCATTTCGGTAAAGCCCTTGAAACTATGCTTAATCACCTTTTGCGCACGCTGCTGACGCAAGTCCGGATTGCGGGTCGATAAATTTACCAAAGGGGCAACCAGTCCGCCAATGGCCACACCGCCAATACCAAAACTGGCAAAACTAAACCCGGTTGCGCCCACACGCCACAGGTAGTTGGCTTTTTGTTTAAGTTGATCTGGTTTTAACATGTTTGCCACGCCTGAATATGCAGGGGAACTTGATTCTGTGCAGATTGCTGCCAGAAATCATGAAAATTGTGTGCATCTTTATATTTATGGCAATGATTGCCTAGTGCTTGCATATCCAGTTGCAGGTTGGGTACGTCAAGGCCAACAATTGCCGACATGGCAAAGGCTGTAAAAGGCTCAGCTTCCTGATAAAGTGCCGGTAATGCCTCGTCATAATACACCACCAGAACGCGTGGATTTGGTTGCGTTGTGGTTTTTAACCAGGCATAGGCTTCAATCAGCGCTTCACTCCACGAAGCCGCCAGACTGGTCGACGGGGTCGCATCCTGACACAAAATCGAATACAACCCGGCAATCGCATTATGCACCGAAGTGGAAAACTGGGTGGGTGATGGCGTCTGATCTTGCAGCACATCGGCCAGAATGTTTAAAGTTTTATGTTCATCGCCATATTGCGAAGCCCAAACAATATAATCTGCCCGTTCAGCATTCAGCGATTGAATGGCACTGCTTAAAGCGAGTTTGGCAATCCCTGACAAACGTCTGCGCTGCATGGCTGGAATTTGTTCTAAGGCGGCAACGGTTTCATCGGCACGACTTATGCACAGTTGTGACACATTGATTTGAAGCATTGCCCTAATTTTCCATACCCAAAAATATTTTAGCTCGAGGCTATTTTAATTGGCGGGATTATAGCATTTGTAATAAAAATTACACAAAACGTATCTTGTATAAGATCAATTATTTAAATTTATATTTTTGATTTCATTGTTTATTTTATTTGAAAACCCTTAAAAAATTGATCAAACATAAAAAAACCAGCAACAGGTGTTGCTGGTTTTTATTGCATCAGTGCAATGTTGAATTAATTTCCTTGTACCAAACGGCGCGCACTGATAATGCCTGGCTGTTGTTCCAAACGTGCCAAAAGACGTGATAACTGGGCCAAACCTTTAACCTCAATCAACAGTTTCATATTGGCAATACCATCCGCTTCAGAAATGGTATTTACCTGACGAATATTGATCTGATCCGAGAAAATCACTTGAGTCAGATCCTTGAGCAGACCGCGACGGTCATAGGCTTCCACCACAATCTGTACACTCTGGCCACGGGTCGGCTGCATTTCCCAATCCGCTTCGACGGCACGTTCAGGTTCCTGAGAAATCATGCGTACATAATCCGGACAGGCCACCTTGTGAATACTGACGCCACGATTCAGGGTAATATAACCGCCAATCGATTCGCCATGCACCGGCTGACAACATTGGGCAATATGCAGTTCCACATTGTCCAAACCATCAATTAAAATGCCGTGTGCCGACAAGGTATGACTGGCACGCGGATTCAAGGTCGGTTTGAGTACCAGTTCAGGCTCGTCCTGACCGATATGCATATGACGGTTAACCTGATTGATCAAGGAATGCAGGCTGATATCGCCATTCACCAGACCAATCAGAATGTCTTCACCCAACTTAACATTGAAGTGATTGCAATAGTCACTTAAATCAATACTTTTCGGGTGAATCGCCAGACGTGAAAGCTCTTTATTGAGAATTTCACGGCCTACTTCCAGATTTTTACTGCGGTCTTGCTGCCTGAACCAGTGACGTAACTTATCCCGTGCCCGGGCGGTTTTAATGTAGCCTAGTGAATTGACCAACCAGTCCCGATTCGGCTCGCGATCTTTTTTGGTTAAGATTTCAACCTGCTCACCGGTTTTCAGAGTATAGGTCAGCGGCACATAGCGCTGGTTCACCCGTGCGGCATAACATTTGTTACCCACTTCGGTATGCACGTGATAGGCAAAATCCAAAACAGTCGAACCACGCGGTAACTCTTTAATATCGCCATCACGGCTAAACACATAAATTTTTTCAAAGCCTTCAAAATCTTGAATTTGTTCAAAATTTTCCGGTTCATCCTCTACTTTATGTGCACTGGCATCATTACGTTCCTGATAATGTTCCAGTACGGCACGCAATGAATGTAAACGATGATTGAAGGAATGGTCGGTATTTTTAGCACCTTCTTTATAGTTGAAGTGCGAACATACCCCAAGCTCGGCTTCTTCATGCATATCCTTGGTCCGGATTTGCACTTCAAGCGACTTATTCTCGGCAATCACAGCAGTATGCAATGAACGGTAGCCATTAGCCTTCGGGTTGGTAATGTAGTCATCAAACTGATGCGGAATATGACGCCAGATTTGATGCACAATACCCAAGGAGTGATAACACTCAGGTACAGTTTTAACCAAAACCCGCACTGCACGAATATCATAGAGCTGGTCAAAGCTTAAGTTTTTGCTTTTCATTTTTCGATAAATCGAATAAATGTGCTTCACCCGACCGCTAATCTCGGCTTCAATGCCATGGCTGGCCAGTTCAGTTTTCAGTTTATCAATCACAAACTGAATGTACTGCTCACGCTCTAGGCGCTTCTCATTCAGCAATGAGGCAATTTCTTTATAGCGCTCTGGGGCCAGATAACGGAAAGCAAGATCTTCCAGCTCCCATTTAAGCTGGGCAATTCCCAGACGGTGTGCCAAAGGCGAGTAAATGGTCAGAATTTCACGTGCCACCCGCTCCTGACGTTCTCGAGAAGCTTGAGTCAGTTCACGCAAGGCATAGGTACGTTCGGCCAGCTTGATCAGCACCACACGAACATCTTCGGTCACGGCAATCAGCATTTTATAAATGCCGCTTAAATGTTCGCGCTGGTTGTTATTAAAATGATCTTCCAGACGCTTGTTCTTTTCAATCAGCTCGGACAGCTTACCCATCGCCAGTGTCCCTTGCACCAGACTATAGACTTGCTCACCAAAATGTTGCTGTACTTCTTCCAGCGTCATCACGCCTTCACGAACGCTACGATACAGCATTGCGGCAGACAAGGTCGCTTCATCGACATGCAGATGCGCCAGAATATCAGCCATTTCAATGCCGGTATAAAAGGTATTGGAACGATGGTTGACCGTACTTTGCAGTTCTTTCTGCAAGGTTAAATGCGCTACATCTTCGAGTTGTTTTAGCGCCGTATCATCTAATATGCCACGAACCCGATTTAACCATTCAGCCAAATCTTGTCGAGCTTGTTCGGCATGTTCTACAGTCGCTTCCTCCGACAACTCATTGAGACGTCCAGGAAGCTGCTCACGTACTGTGACCATACCCTACTCCTACTTTTTTACACTTCATATTATAAATCGTTTATTTCGTTGTATTTTTCGAATAAGGCAATAGATTCAACATGTCCCGTATGGGTAAACATATCCATTACCCCAGCCTTTCTTAATCGATAACCATGTTTCACCAGCACACCCGCGTCTCGCGCCAATGTGGCAGGATTACATGATACATAAACGATTCTTTTCGCACCAAATTTGGGCACATAATACATTATTTCCTCCGCCCCTGAGCGTGGAGGATCAATCAATAATGCATCAAATCCCTGATTTGCCCAAGAATGATGCGAAAAATCTTTTGTTAAATCTTGTGAATAAAATTTTACGTGATGCATACCGTTTTTCTTGGCATTTTCTGCACCGCGTCGAACCATTTCTTCACTTCCCTCCACAGCAACCACTTTTCCGGTTTCACCGACACAACGAGCCAAGGGTAAGGAAAAGTTTCCTAAACCACAAAACAGGTCGAGTACGCGTTCACCTTGCTGTAATTGAAGCAAATCACATGCCAGCTTCACCATCTGAGGATTAATGGTGGAGTTAACCTGAGTAAAATCAAGCGGATTAAAGCCAAATTTCACCTCAAATTCATCTAAAGCATAATGCAAACGCATGTCAGCTGTCGGATCATCGACACGATGCAAACTGTCGCCACCAGCAGGCTGTAAATACAGTTGCCACTGTCTGTTTAACGCAAACTGTTTTAATCGGTTGACATCATCGGATGACAATTTTTCAGTATGGCGAACCAACAGTGCAATATCCTCATCACCCATGGCCAATTCTACATGACCAATCGCTGCTTTGCCCTTTAGACTTTCGAGTAACTCTCTCAAAACCTGAATAGAACCGAACTCACGATCTAACACTATGCAATGCTCAATCGGCGTCAGTTTATTGCTCTGACGTTCACGGAAACCCACCACCAACTGATCTTTAGCTGGAATATAACGCACGCCGATACGTGCTTTACGACGGTAGTCTTCACGTTGTGAACGTAACGGCGTGAGCCATTGCTCAGGCTGGATGCCGGCAAAATGTTCCAGATGCGACTTCAACACGTCCTGTTTAAGCCGGATCTGCTCATCTTCTTGGATGTGCTGCATATTACAACCACCACAGACACCAAAATGCGGGCATTGCGGCTGAACACGCAAATGCGAAGGCTCACTCAGAACCTCCACACAATCGGCTTCTTCTAAACGTTTCACCACATGGGTAATTTGCGCTCTAACCGTCTCCCCCGGCAAGGCATAGGCAATAAAAACTTTTTTACCGCACTTGTCACTCGGATGATCGGGATGCGATCCATAGTGCGCGATTCCCCGTCCTTCATGTGAAAGAGACTCAACCTGAAACGTGTAAATCGGATGCTGAGCTGGACGTGGCTTGGTTCTATGTTTCATGAATACCTAGGGTGTGGGAGAGATAAAATCTGTGGCGGTAAATTCGGTATGTTGTGAAGTTTCACGCCATACCTGAAGAAAATCTGCATGTTGCGGTTGATGCTGTAAATACTGGATAGTGCTTTGAACCCAATAACGGTGATCGTCACTAAGTAACTGCCCCTTGAGCAATAACCAGCGCAAGTAGATCAGCCAGGTATTCAGCACATCACCTTCACAGTAGCTGGTCAATTTTAACCACTGCTGCTCACGGACATATTCTGGAACATGGTAAGCACCATCACCGCGCTTGCCCGGGAAACCAAGTAAGTGGGCCACATCATCCAGTTTCTGGAAATGACGGCCATTGAACATGGCCATGACATCCATCAAATCGACATGGCGCTGATGGTAACGGTTCTGGTAATTATTATAACGCTTTTGCTGGTCAATTTCGCCCTGATCAAACAAACTCGGTGCCGACAGACCGTGATACATGGCACGGAACAGGATCACCGGCAAATCAAATTGTGAACCATTCCAGCTCACCAGGGTCGGATGGCGCTTGTCAAAAATGGACAGGAATTTTTTTAAAATCTCTGCTTCGCCGTATTGCTCACGGCTAAATGAAAACAGTTTCATCGCCCCATTTTCATCAATCCACAGTCCGGAAATACAGACAATTTCATGCAGCGGCAAACGCTGGAAATCCGTACCTGATTCCTGCCGGCGCAATTTCATTAACGCCTGCTCAAGATCCGCTTCGGGCAAATCCAGATGATATAAATGCGCACCTGACTTTAAATCGGTCAGGGTTTCGATATCAAAAATCAAGACAGGTAAGCGCATTTCATCTCACAGTTTTTAATTATTCAGGGTCGACTACAGAGAATAAACCTGTAGACAGGTAGCGGTCACCACGGTCACAAACGATGCAGACAATTACAGCGCCCGGATTTTCTTCCGCCAGTTTAATGGAAGCCCACACGGCACCGCCTGATGATGTTCCGGCACTGATGCCTTCTTTGCGCGCCAGTTGACGTGCAGTTTTTTCCGCTTCAATTTGCGGAATATCGATAATGCGGTCAACACGTTTCGGATCAAAAATGGTAGGCAGATATTCTTGTGGCCAGCGACGGATACCGGCAATATTGGAACCTTCCGAAGGTTGCAAACCGACAATCTGAATATCCGGATTCTGTTCTTTTAAGTATTTTGAAATCCCCATAATCGTACCTGTGGTTCCCATGGAACTGACGAAATGGGTAATTTTACCGCCGGTTTGTTGCCAAATTTCCGGACCAGTCGTCCGGTAATGGGCATCCACATTGTCCGGGTTGCCAAACTGGTTCAACACCAGTCCTTTCCCCTCTTTTTGCATTTGCAGTGCCATATCACGCGCCTGTTCCATATTCTCAGACTCGATCAGCTCGGCGCCATAAGCACGCATCGCATCTTTGCGTTCCTGACTTGAACCTGCAGGCATAATGAGTTTCATTTTATAGCCACGCATGGCAGCCACCATGGCCAAGGCAATTCCCGTATTTCCACTGGTCGCTTCAATCAATGTATCGCCTGGCTTGATTTGACCACGTTTTTCAGCTTGCATAATCATATTATACGCTGGGCGATCTTTTACCGAACCTGCAGGATTGTTTCCTTCAAGTTTAGCCAATACTGTTGCTTGAGTATGACTTGCCAAACGTTGTAAACGCACCAGAGGAGTTTTTCCTACATAGTGGTCCAGTAAAAATTCGTCAGCTTGGAAATCAGGGGTAGTATTACTCATTATTTGCACCTATATCGAGGTGCGCCTATTGTATGAAAAAATGCTTCCTCCTGCACCCATTTAGCAGGCTTTTTATTGAAAGTGATTAAAGCACAGCCAGTTTTAAATAAAGCGTGCTAATATGCAAAACATAGGGAATCAACTGCTTTAACCATGTCAAATATCAATAAAAAGTTATTTAAGCGTCTACACTTAAATCATGCTTATGGACAACTCATCGCCATGATTTTTGTCCCCATTATGGTTTTGGCATGTGTGGGGGCATTGCTGGTTTTATCCGAAACATCCAATGCCTCACGGGCGCAGCAACGTCAGATGGCCATTGCGATTGTGACCCGCTATCAGCTGACCGCCGAAGCTGCATTCGATCTACTCAACCGCTATCCCTGGCAATATGATCAGGCTCGTAATACCCTGCAAGTGATGCTGGATGAAAAACATCTCATTCGTGCCGCAATTATCGATCCCCAAGGCAGAAACCGTTTAAGTATTGGTTTTCAGGATCAGGAAGCTTGGCCCAAGATTGACGCTAAAGCCGATTTTGTCGGGCCTATCCTGCATAATCACAATCATATCTATGCCTTAAAAATTAATGAACATACCGATAACCCGGCCACACTGGTGATTGAGCTGGATAACCAGCCCCTGGAAATTGCCCATTACCGGGTCATGATTGTACTGATTGCCACCGGCCTGCTGACTTTATTGCTACTGTTACTGTGCCTGAATTTCTATTCACGGCGCTGGATTGCGCCGATGTACGAAATCCGGATGCAGTTACAGCGCCTGAATGCCGACACCCTTGATCAGCACATGGTGATTAACAGTACCGGTGAATTGCGCTTGTTGCAGCGTGATATTGCCAATGTGGTCAAGCGGCTGCACTTCAGCTTTCTGGAACTCAAAGAACATACCGAACAGACTGAAGATGATTTGCGTCGCACCCTGGATACCCTGGAAGTGCAAAACATTACTTACCGTCAGGCGCGTGACCAGGCCATTTCAGCCAACCAGTCCAAGTCGGTATTTCTGGCCAATATCAGTCATGAACTGCGTACTCCCTTGAACAGTATTGATGGTTTTATTCATTTATTGCTACGCCAAGGCAACCTAAGCAACGAGCAGAACCTGTATCTGCAAACCATTCGTAAATCATCTGCCCATCTGCTGGCACTGATTAATGATGTACTGGATTTCTCCAAGATTGATGCCGGCAAACTGGAACTGGAAACAGCCCCCTTTGATCTGGAAGAAGCCATTTTTGACGTGATGGATATGCTCTCGCCATTGGCAGCACAGAAGCATATCGATATGGCCTTTTATTATGCCGATAATGTGCCTACGCAAGTGATTGGCGATGCCTTACGCTTCAAGCAGATTCTGACCAACCTGATCTCCAATGCCATCAAGTTCACTCCCGATGGCGAAATTATTGTCCGTGCCCGCATGGAACATGATGATATCGGGCAATGTTTATTACACTTTAGCGTGCAGGACAGCGGCATTGGTCTGAGCGGTACGGACCGGAAAAAACTGTTTGAATCCTTCTCGCAAGGCGATGCTTCAGTGACCCGTCAATTTGGCGGCACAGGACTTGGTCTGGCCATTTCCAAACAGCTGGTACATTTGATGCAGGGGCAAATTGGCTTTGAAGACAACCAGGAACGCGCGCCGACTGAAAAAGGCTCAACCTTCTGGTTTACCGCCATGTTTGTGGTGGATGAAGAGATTGAAATTGTGCATCCGCACTTTGAACAGATGCAGGTGGTTTCCTATTTGGCCCATCCTGCAACAGCCAACATTCTGCGCCATTATCTGGAAAATTATGGGGTGCATCATGTCGAAACCAGCTCGATTCTGGACCTGTTCAGCCAGCTGAATAAATTCTCAAATAACGATGAAAATACCTGGCTGATTGTCGACCATAGCGGCGATGGCGAAGCCCTGCTGAAAGAAATCCGTCAACGCTACCATGGCAATATTGCCGTGTATGGCTATCAGATGGCACTCGATCCAAGCATGCTGAATGAATACAGGGCCCGTCCACTATATCAACCACTCAGTCGTAGTGCCTTGATTCAACTGCTCAGCAATCAGCCTGTTTTCGAACAGGATGTACATGAAGAATTTAATGGACAAGGTCTGCATGTCCTGGCTGTGGATGACCATTTACCGAACCTGATTGTTCTGGAAGCACTACTTGCAGAATTAAATGTCACCACCACCAAAGCCTTAAGCGGCCAGGAAGCCATTGAAATTATTCAGCAGCGCATTGAACAGGAATTACCTGCATTTGATGTGGTGTTTATGGATATCCAAATGCCGGTGATGTCCGGGATTGATACCACCCGTGCCATTCGCTCGCTAGAGTCGACCTTGGAAAATCATAAACGTCTGCCGATTATTGCCCTGACCGCACATGCCCTTGCTGATGAAAAACAAAAACTGTTGCAGGTCGGTATGGATGATTACGTGACCAAACCGATTCAGATGGAACAGATTATTCAGATTCTGACCCACTGGACTTCGGAAAGCTTTAAAAAGGCTAAAAGTATAGAGAAGTCTATTCTGATTGAAGCGCTGGATCCCAATATTCTGGATTGGCAACAAAGCCTGCAACTGGCAGCCAATAAAGAAGATCTGGCCATCGATTTACTGAAAATGCTCATCGACAGTTTCCCGACAGAACTGGATGAAATGCAACAGTTGATTGAAATGGAAGATTTCCCGCAACTGGAACATGTGCTGCACCGCTTATATGGGGCAACCCGTTATGTGGGTGTTCCTCGCCTTCAGGAAGTCACCGGTGGATTCGAACAGTTTGTTTCTGCTTTACGTAAAGAACGCCGCAAGGCGGATGAAGCCTTTATTCAGGAAACCCTGAAACGCTTTGATGAATTACAGTCGGTCATTCAGCAGGTTGAACAGGCCTCCCAGCAAATTTTAAACAGACCAGGGATCTGATCAGGAGTTATCTGAATGTTGAAAGTCACGTCTATCTTTAGATGTGACTGTGCTGTCATGTATCGCGGCATGTATCAGAGAAATACCCATGTTATGCTCAAAACAATAGAAAAATACAGGTCTCTACAATGGCGTTACTTCGCATAGAAAAAAATAATGGCATCGCAACCGTTTGCTTAAACCGTCCAGAAAAGCGTAATGCCATGAGCTTTGCTTTATTACGCGAACTGGTCAATGCTGCCAAACAAATTAAAAAAGACCGCTCCATCCGCTGTGTCATTTTAACCGGTGAAGCACATGTATTTAGTGCCGGCATTGATCTGGCCGATTTAAACGCGCCGAAAAATACCGCTTACGCCGCTTGGGAACTGCTAAAACCGGGACAAAGCCTGTTTCAGAAAGCATTTCTGATCTGGCAGGAACTGCCTGTTCCTGTTATTGCTGCGATTGAAGGCTATTGTCTGGGTGCCGGTATGCAACTGGCTTTGGCTGCGGATATTCGTATTGCCCATCCGGACACCAAAATGTCGATTATGGAAAGTCGCTGGGGATTGGTGCCGGACATGGGACTCACCCGTTCCCTTAAAGGCATTATCGGTCTTGATCTGGCCAAAGAACTGACCTTAACAGGACGTATTTTTGATGCCAATTATGCCAAAGGGATTGGTCTGGTGACGCATCTGGATGAATCACCCATCAGCAAAGCCCAAGCGATTGCAGAGGAAATGTTGCAACGTTCACCCGATGCACTTGCTGCTGCCAAACATGTACTGGATGCCATGGAACATGAACCGAAGAAATCGTTACGTCTGGAGAAAATCTGGCAATTAAAATTACTGTTAGGCAAAAACAGTAAATTGGCGCGTAAAAAAGACAAGAACCCGGAAGTTCAGTTTTTACCGCGCCAATATAAGTAAAATAGTGAAATAACAGCATTGTCCAGAGAAAAACACATGGGTTTTGACCGTAATACAAAAATTGCATTCTTAGGCATGGGTCTGATGGGCAGCCGCATGGCGACCCGGCTGATTCAAGCCGGTTTTGAAGTGGCTGTATGGAACAGAACGGCATCCGCCTGTGACGTGCTGATTGATATGGGTGCTACTGGCCTAGACTTGCAAGAGATTGGGCAATATCCGGTGATTCTGACCTGTCTGGCCGATGATGCTGCCGTACAGGCAGTATTTGATCAAATCCAGAATCAACTCACTGCTGGTCAAGTGATTGTGGATTTTTCCAGTTTATCTGTGGATAAAACCAAAGCGCTGGCACAGCAGGCACAAAACCAACAAGTGCAATGGATTGACTCGCCTGTTTCGGGTGGCACGGCAGGTGCCGAACAGGGCACCTTAGTGATTTTCGCCGGTGGCGATATCAACACCATTCAAAATTTATCGCTGATTTATAATGTGCTTTCACAACGCGTGACGCGTATGGGCGAAACAGGTACCGGACAAGCGACCAAAATTTGCAACCAACTTATTGTGGCCGCCAACAGCACCTTGATTGCCGAAGCAGTGGCCTTAGCTGGACAAGCCGGTGTAGATACCACCTTGCTTGCTCCTGCTCTTGCCGGTGGTTTTGCTGACTCGAAACCTTTCCAGATTTTAGCTCCGCGTATGGCGACGCATACTTTTGAGCCGGTGCAATGGAAAGTGCAAACCCTGTCCAAAGACTTAAATAATGCCGTGCAGCTGGCCAAGCAGTTCAATTTAGATATTCCTGTGGCAAAACAGGCGCTTTCGCAATTGAAAACCCATCAAGATAAAGGCTATGCTGAAGCAGATCTGGCAACTGTCATTCAACTGGTTGAACATTGAGCAGGCCATTTCCTTTAACGAGCAAGGAGTAAAGGCATGATTAAGCTGGCGGTCAATTTATCCATGATTTTTACTGAAGTGCCTCTGATTGAGCGCTTTGCTCTGGCGCAGGCTCATGGTTTTCAGCATGTAGAAATCCAGTTTCCCTATGAACTCAGCATCGAACAGATTCAGACCCAACTGACCCTGCATGATCTGAGCCTGTGTCTGATTAATGTCCCTGCAGGTGACCTGATGCAAGGCGGAAATGGTCTGACTGGCGTACCGGGTCAAGAAATTGAGTTTTATCGTGCCCTGGAACAGGCAATTCAATACGCCACTGCGCTCAATGTACCCAGTGTGAATATCTTGGCTGGCAAGCAGCCGCTCGATTCAGACTTATTGCCCTGCTTAAATACACTGGCCAAAAATCTGAAACTGGCCTGTTCAATGTTTGCTGTACACAACATCCAGCCAGTGTTTGAAATGATTAATGGCACCGACATGCCACGCTTTCTGGTGCAGAATATTGCCCAGGCCCAGGAAATGCTGGAAGCAGTACAACACCCTGCGCTGAAAATGCAATATGACTGCTATCACATGGCGATGATGGGTGAAGATGTACTACAGGGCTTAAAGGAAAATATTCAGGATATTGGACACATTCAGTTTGCAGACTGTCCGGGACGTCATCAGCCTGATACTGCACAAATTCCCTATGCAGAAATTTTTCAGTGGTTAAACCAAAGTACCTATACAGGTTTCACTGCAGCAGAATACAAGCCACAAGCGCATTCCAGCCATTCTTTTGCCTGGAAAGATAAATATTTTGCAAAACATCCACAAAGTTAAATTATGAACAGATTTGAAATTCAGCCCCAAAACCGCTATATTACACAGTGAGATATTGTCCGGAAATTAAACCTTTTATGAATTTAGAACCATCGCCCAGCGCTTCTAATTCTCTCGAACACGCAATGAATGCTCATGCTAAAGATGTACAAGCTTGCTTGAAAGTTGTACATGAAGCCCTATTAGATGTAAAAGCAAAAGATATTCTAGAACTTGATGTCAGCTCAATCAGCAATGTGGCAGATGCCATGGTCATTGCCAGCGGTACATCAACCCGTCACATTAAAGCCCTTGCAGACAATGTTGCTGAAGAAGCACGTAAAGCGGGTTTCCGCCCTCTCGGCGTTGAAGGTGAACGTGATGCCGAATGGATCCTGATCGATCTTGGGTTTGTTGTAGTTCACGTCATGCTTCCAACAGCACGTAAATTTTACGATCTGGAAAGCTTATGGCGCGCAACTCCAGAATCAGTAGCCTAAATAAACTAAAAAAGCGACCTTCAGGTCGCTTTTTTAGTGCTGCTGTTTTTAGGATGCCCAGCCTGAACTTAAGACTGAACATGCATTCAATCAAGATTGCTGCCAATTATAATAAATGATGTAAATCCACGGACGGATATTTGCTCTTGATGTCCATTTTCACCCGTGCATAGACCTGATCGGCTTTACTTGGGCCATAAAATTCGCAATAGCATTCATATGATGCAGTAATCACCTGAGCATAACTGGTGAGCGGTAAACATTCTGCAAAAGCAGCATCATTCAGATTTGCAGATTTCTCAATCGCAATGCCCAGGGCTTGGACGTGATTTTTAACTTCCGCATTAAAATCATTCAGATCAGCTCTGGCTACTGTCTGTAGCACACCATTAATCAAATCAAAAAAAGCATCGGCAAAATCGGCTGAAATTGGCACCTCCGTTTGCACTTTCGGCTGGGTATCCAGTAGTACCTGTTTTTCAACCGCCGACATCTCACATAACACCTGTTTCAACATTTCTTTGCGATGAACACGCAATTCATCAGTATTGCAAATGTCATTCATAAAACGATTGAGTACAAATGAAGGTTTGTCGCCATACTCCTGTTCCCAGTAACTCAATACCCGTTCCAGTACAGTTCCTTGCAAATAATGACTTAAACCGCGTTCAATCGCCTGTTTCTTTTGCATCACAGTGAGTAATTCATTTGGCATAGCTACCCCCCTTCTTGGTTTAGTGGCGTTTGGTAATATCATCTGTTTCAAAAGTCACATCACGCTGAAATTCAGGATAAGACAGCTCGGCATGTTCGGTATAATCCAAACCACGTTGTTCATGTTGCGTGCTGACACGTAAACCACCCAATATTTTCTCCAGCAGCTTAAAAGTAATCAGCGCGATTCCGAATCCCCAGGCAAATGCTGCCAGCACACCTAAAATCTGAATAGACACAATTTGTGAGTTAAACATATCGGCCTCAAAAAACAGGCCTGCAGCCACGGTTCCCCACGCCCCACAAAAACCATGAACAGTAACTGCATCCACCACATCATCCAGTTTTAATTTTTCCATGACGCTTGGCATGACGCTGACAATGAGCCCGGCAATGAGTCCAGTAATCACGGCAAATAAAGGCGACATGGTGGCACAACCCGCCGTAATCCCCACTAAACCGCCCAATGAAGCATTAATTGTGGTCTGCATTAGAATTGCCTTACCACGAATTAAGGCATACAGCATATAAGCCACTGCAGCAGCACAGGCCGCCAGATGGGTATTTAAAGCAATACGACCGATACTGACACTGGCATTCACGGTTGATGCAGCATTAAAACCAAACCATGCCAGCCAGAGAATAAAACCACCCAAAGCCACCAAAGGCAGGTTATGCCCTGCCAGATGGTGAGTTTGTCCATTACGCCCGAAACGTCCCAAGCGCGGACCTAATACAATAATACCGGCCAGAGCGACCCAACCACCGATTGAATGCACCACGGTTGAACCGGCAAAGTCAATAAAACCCATTGCTTTTAACCAGCCTGAACCCTCAAAAATACTGCCCCACGCCCAACTTCCAAAGACAGGATAAATAAGGCCACTGACCACAGCAGCCCCTACAATATAAGCAACAAAGTGAATACGCTCTGCCATGGCACCACTGGCAATTGTGGTTGCAGTAGCGGCAAACATCATTTGAAAGAACAACAGATTCCAATGCCAGTCATCCAAGTCATTGGGCGCAAAATGACTGGTGCCCATCCAACCTGAAGCGTTGACCCCAAACATTAAACCAAAACCGACTAACCAGAAGACCAATCCCCCCAGACAAGCATCCATATAATTTTTCATGAGTACATTGACGGTATTTTTACTACGTACAGAGCCACTTTCCACCAGTGCAAACCCGGCCTGCATAAAGAACACCAATATACCGCCCATCACCACCCAGACACTGTCGAGCGATAAACGTATTTCCTGAATATTCGCTGTGTTTGTCGCAGCTTCACTTGCAAATGCAGGTAGTGAACATACACATAACAGCAATGCTAGATACTTTATTATTTTCATGAACAGTCCCCCTAAAACTGAATCACAAAAATGCAAAAGAAATGCCAGATTATCGAAATTTATCTTTTTATTTAAAAAGACAGGCAAATGCCAGTTTTAACACAACTTAATTTCTAAAAATATCCCTCATCGGCAATACCTATTTAGAAATAAACAGTTAATTGCCATTTTATAAAGCATTTTTGCAATATCGCTTGATCAGGCAGCACCAAATAAAACAAGAAACCATAGCCTGATAAAAGTGTGCTCTGCACTATTCTTCAATTTAATTGTTGAAAAGTCATATATTCTAGAATTAAAAAACCACCAGAAGGTGGTTTTAATCTCCCTAAATCCCTCTTTATGAAAGAGGGACTTTTGAAGCGTGGATTTAGTGACCGCCGCCGTTAATAGCTTTAGTCATGTCTTCTACGACTTTCTTGGCATCGCCGAAAATCATCATGGTTTTTTCATTATAGAACAAGTCGTTGTCCAGACCCGCATAACCGGTTGCCATAGAACGCTTGATCACCATAATAGTACGTGCTTTATGCGCTTCCAGAATCGGCATGCCGTAAATTGGTGAACTTGGATCATCTTTCGCTGCCGGGTTAACGACATCGTTTGCACCAATGACTAACACAACATCAGTTGCCGGGAAGTCCGAGTTGATTTCATCCATTTCCAGAATGTCTTCATACGCCACGTCTGCTTCAGCAAGTAATACGTTCATGTGACCTGGCATACGACCTGCTACCGGGTGAATCGCAAAACGTACTTTTACGCCCTGCTCTTTCAAAATCTCACACAATTCTTTTACCGCATTCTGTGCACGACCTTGCGCCATACCATAACCCGGTACAATCACCACGCTATCCGCATTTGACATCAGGAAGCCTGCGTCATCTGCTGAACCAGAACGGTGGTTACGTTGAACTTGCTCACCTTTATCTGCTGATGCAACTGCTGCACCGCCCATCGCACCACCAAACAAGACGTTGATGATTGAACGGTTCATGGCTTTACACATGATGTAAGACAGAATTGCACCTGAAGAACCCACCAGTGAACCCGCAACAATCAACATATTGTTTTCTAAAGTGAAACCAATACCTGCCGCAGCCCAGCCAGAGAATGAGTTCAACAGCGATACCACCACTGGCATATCGCCGCCACCGACCGGTGCAATCCATACCCAACCGAAGGCAAGTGCCAGAGCTGTCATCGCCCAGAAAGCCTGCATATTGCCAGTTGAGAAGAACACAAAACCACAACCAAGCATCGCCAGGAAAATAATCGCCTGTAGCGGTTTAACCCAGCCACCCGAAATGGTTTTCGCCCATTTTTTCGCAGCCAACTTACCGTAAGCAAATACTGAAGCGGTAAAGGTAATCGCACCAACGAAACAACCCACAAATAATTCAAAAAGATGAACTTTGCTCATGTGGGCATGTTCAACACCCGCAGCTGTTAATGCCGCTTCATTTTGTGCAAATAGTGCCGTTAACTGGTTGTTATGCAGAATCGCAGCAATCGCAATCAGCACTGCAGCCAAACCCACTAATGAGTGCATCAATGCAACGGTTTCCGGCATTTGCGTCATCGGAACGGTACGTGCACGGGCAATACCTACGATCGCACCTAACACCATTGCGCCGCCAATCATCCAGACCACAGGATGATCAGCAACAAAGAAGGTGGTGATCACGGCAATGGCCATTGCAATCATACCGTAACGGTTACCGGCAATTGCTGTTTTAGGACCAGACAAACCACGTAAAGTTAAGATAAAAAGAACGGCACCCACCAGGTAGAACCAATCCGCATAGTCTCGAATGAATTCCATGTTTTAGCCCTCTTTTTTCTTTTGCTTTGGCTTGAACATTTCAAGCATACGTGCAGTTACGGCGAAGCCACCAAAAATGTTGATACTTGCCAGAAATACTGCCACTGCACCCAAAATACTGACCACGTTGATGCTCTGGAATTGCACATTGGCTTCAACCAAACCCGGAATGCCAACCGTCTGCAACATCGCACCCACCACAATAATCGATGACAAGGCGTTGGTTACCGCCATCAATGGCGTATGTAATGCAGGTGTCACGCCCCAAACCACGTAGTAACCTACGAAAATGGCAAGGACGAAAATTGTAATCGTTTCAACCATGATGACTCTCCTTAACCACGCTTCAGCAGCACTTGACCGCCATGAGTTACTAGCAGGGCTTTTTGAATTTCTTCTTCCGGATTGATGGCAAATTTTTTCTCTGCATCAAAAAGGGTATCGAGGAAATTAAAGACATTACGTGCATACAGTGCTGAGGCTTCGGTCGCAACTGTAGATGGGATATTCGGAATACCCAAAATGGTCACGCCATTATCCGTCACGACATTTTCACCGCACTTGGAACCTTCCACGTTACCGCCTGATTCAACCGCCATATCCAGAATGATTGAACCCGGTTTCATTTTGGCCACCGTTTCAGCACGAATTAAACGCGGTGCATCACGGCCGGGTAACAGTGCAGTGGTAATCACGATATCGGCATTAGAAACAGCTTTATCGACAATGGCCGCCTGGTCTTTGATATATTGCTCACCTGGCATCCAGCCATAACCATTTTTAGCAGCGTCCGCAGCTTTTTGCTTTTCTTCATCCGACATTGGTACGTCTAGCCATTTACCGCCAAGTGATTCGACCTGATCACGTGCAGTTGGACGTAAATCGGTGGCTTCAACCACAGCACCTAAACGTTTAGCAGTCGCAATGGCTTGCAGGCCGGCAACCCCAACCCCCATGATGACCACACGGGCCGGTTTTACCGTACCCGCAGCCGTCATGAGCATTGGGAACATGCGTTGATATTCTGCTGCCGCCAAAAGTACCGATTTATAACCGGCCAAGTTGGCTTGAGAAGACAGCACGTCCATGTTTTGTGCACGGGACAACGTACGTGGTAAAAGTTCCAGTGCAAATGCAGAAACCTGCTTTGCTGCAAACTGATCAAGTTCAGTGTTGCGATACGGGTCAAACATTGCAATCACTGCGGTGTTTGCTGCAAGTTTTTGAATTTCATCACCTTGAGGGGCACGAACTTTCAAAATAATCTGACTGCCGGTATAGGCATCATCGGTAATTTTGGCGCCGACCTGTTCATAGGCACTGTCAATATAAGCAGCTTTTACCCCTGCTCTACGTTCAATGACTACAGTATGACCAGCACTGATCAACTTCTTTACTGTTTCTGGCGTTGCAGCCACACGATTTTCACCGACCACAGTTTCGGTTGGGATTCCAATCTGCATGAGCGTTCCTCAAGCTAATTTTTCTTCAGTAAACATCGCGGTGAGCAATGTTTCCCCCAGGATGCGTTTTTGTTGAATTTTTGGATTCTAATTGAACTTTTTTAAATTACTACCCAATATTTATTTAATAAATACCCATATTTTGAACTGATGATTCATAAAAATAATAGTTTCATATAGGATTCGTCGGTTTTACTTTAATTTTAGCTCGTCTTCATGACTTTAAATGCCAGCCTGAAAAAGCTATAAATCCTTATCTTGACCTTTCCGTTCACCATTTCCAGCCGGCTTGTCCCACAAAATTGATCTTTCTGACATTCTTCCTTTAATCAGAATTTAAATAAATACCTAGAAAGTTGCTTGATTTAGTTATCGACTGAGTAAATTTAAATAATTTTCTCCCCCTTTATTGGCCAGAATGACATCTTGAATGGACTTGTTCCCTTAAAAAATAAGCGATTGCCTATCTGGTTTTGCCTAAATCAAGTCTGGAGCTGCATATCAGAAAAAATGCTGATTTTGCTTATTTTTATGTTTTTTTGTTATTTAATGCTTATTCGCCCTAAGTCTAAGGTAATTCAAAAAATTAATTAAAAAAAATTTTACAGCCATTTCGCTTGATGATGTTTTACACTGTATTTGTCTCAATTCAACATTTTATGCACAAATTTAGTGCAAAAATTTATTTTTGATACTCATCTTCTTGTTTTTATTACTTTTAAAAGAGTAGGCATAGCGATATAACGCTTCTAAACAAACGTGCTTGAATAAAATTCAGACAAAAACAAAACTCACTTTCCAGAGAAGCCAAGCCAGTTGTCAGTAACCTCTAGAAAATGGCTCTAAGCATCAATCATTCCTAATTGGAATTATAATTCGCATCTTTTTGCATTTAACCTCGAGGCTTAAAAACTTTATAATTCAACTTTGTCTCGATCTTCTTCGGATCAGAAGCCCTAATCAAGCAGGTAAAATGAAACCGACTCTAAGCCAAACACAATTAGGTTCATTATTTGCGATTGGTGCTGCTTTCCTGTTTAGTACCAAAGCCATTTTTATCAAGCAAACCTATGCCTTGTCGCCTTTGGTCGATGGCACGGTACTGATGGCTTTGCGTATGGCAAGTGCCTTACCGTTTTTTTTGCTGCTGTGCTGGTTTAACCGTCATCATAATAAAGAACTGGCAGCGAAAGACTGGGGTTTGTTGATTGTTGCAGGGCTCATGGGTTACTACTTTTCAAGCTGGCTGGATTTTGTTGGTCTGATGTATATCAGTGCCTCACTGGAACGGATTATTTTATTTCTCTATCCCACCCTGACGGTTCTGGCTTCCAGTGCCATTTATAAGCAGAAACTTAGCCTAAAAAGTATGCTGGCCATCGCCTTAAGTTACGGCGGTACGGTCATTGTGATGTTGCAGGAACAAAGCAACGTCGCACATGAAGGTCATTTCTGGCTTGGAAGCAGTCTGGTCTTTGCCAGTGCGGTATGTTTTGCCGGGTACTTATTGCTTACTCCACGACTGATTCAACGTTTTGGTTCATGGAATTTTACCGGTTTGGCACTGAGTATTCCCTAACCCATTACATGATTGCCACGCCGCAGCCTTTGCATTTATTCACCCAGCTACCTGTCAGTGTAATTGGGTACGGTATTGCCTTAGGCCTGCTGGTCACAGTTTTACCGACGGTACTGATGGCACAGAGTATTGTCCGCTTAGGTGCTGCACAGTCTGCCATGATTGCTTCAATTGGCCCGATTCTGACCATTATCTTGGCCACTATTTTTTTAGGTGAACATTTAAATGCCATTCAATGGCTAGGCTGTATGCTCAATATCATTGGCGTCATGATGATTACTCTGGCTAAAAAGAAATTCTCACATTAATTTTTGTCTGGTCTAATCAAAGTCTGCCGCAAGCTAAAAAATACGGCTTTTAAAATAGTCACAGAACACCGAATAGAGATTGCTTTTCCCCTATATTGGTAAGTCCAGACTGATAGGGCTGCTATACTCTACATGTACATACAATACCGGCAAACTTTGCCTACCTGAAACAAAACAAGGATGGTTATGAAAACTTCTCTCGACATCAGCCAGGATAAATCTTTACTCTGGCTCATGGCCATAGCCTGTGGTCTGTGTGCGGGAGCCAACTATTATTGCCAGCCTTTAATCCATTCCATCCAGCAATATTTTCATGTTCCTGAATCACAAGTCGCCTTAACCGTGACATTTGCCCAGGTATCATATGCACTGGGCCTGTTGTTTATTGTTCCAATGGGTGACATTGTCAATAAAACCAAATTTATTCCTTTACTGATGGTCATGACTGCCATCGGTTTATTTCTATGTGCTTTTGCCGTCAACTTACCCATGCTTTGGCTGGGAACCATAATTACAGGGCTATTTTCGGTCGCAGCACAGGTCCTGATTCCTCTAGCCACCATGGCCTTCAAACCTGAAAAAACTGGTGAAGTGGTCGGCTTCCTGATGAGTGGACTTCTGGTCGGACTACTGCTATCCACCAGTCTTGCGGGTTTAATGTCCAACCTGTTCAACTGGAAACTGATCTATATGCTCAGTGCCATATTGATGCTGATGTTAGCCTTTCTACTCAAAACCAAACTGCCCCACATCACCATACTAAAAATGAGCTATACACAAATTTTTAAATCCATGGCGATTTTACTGAAACAGGAACCGCGTTTAGGATTTCGTTCATTGATTGGTGGTTTTGTATTTGCTTCCATGAGTACCCTGTTTTCGACCATTGCCATTTTACTGACCTCATCCCCGTTTCATCTTTCCGATGTATTGGTGGGTGTTGTAACGCTGGCGGGAGTGTTTGGTGCATTGTCTACAACGAAAATTGGCAAAATTGCCGATCAGGGCCATACCCAGTCACTGACCTGGATCGGCCTGTTAACGCTGATTGTGAGCTGGTTTTTTCTTTATTTCGGTGGGCAGTCTTTGCTGAGTTATATGATTGGCTACGGCATAATCAGTCTGGGCCTGACCATTGTGCACACCAGTAATCAAAATATTATTTTCCGTCTACGTCCAGATGCCAAATCGCGGATTAATTCTATTTATATGACTTCTTACTTTATTGGTGGAGCCTGTGGTTCTGCACTCGGAGTCTATGCATGGCATCATGGCGGCTGGAAGATGACCTGTATTGCAGGAGTGAGTTTGGTACTCTGCGCTGCTTTTTTTGCATTTCTGGATATGCGTTATCACGCTCGCAGCATGCCTCTTTCAAAATAAAATTGCAAATGAAACAGTTTTTGATCTTGCTGTCTATTTCAAATCATTCACCTCAGGATACTTGCACCACGGGATAAAATGGCTGATTGAACTCTATATTTTCGACATTTTCCAATAAAATTTGGATAAAGCTCGGTACCAATACAGATAAAATACTCCAAGCATTGGCTAATTGTTTCCGGTTAATAGCACTATTGTAGGTCGCTCCGCCTCGACTTAACTGTTGATATAAAGTCGTCAAGCGACTAAACAGGGATACCAACAGGCTGACTGAATCATGGTTTTGCAAGATGTGCTGGAGCTGTTGTTGTTCTGTGGCAAAAGCTGAGCGCCATGTTGCCTCACTGATTTTCTGATTACGCCAGTCCCAAAAGCTCTGATACAGATATGGATTACTCAGGAGTAATCGAATGGTTGACTGTTGTTTTTCCCAGAGGATGTGAAATATTTTTTGATTAACATCTTTATGGCACATCGAGCTGAGGAAATGTCTTAAGGTGTACTGCTCCTGATCAGCAGCTTGCTCCTGTGCATACAATGCATTAAATGCCACCCATACCGTAATAAACTGTAGATCAAGATCATCATGAAGTATCAGGGCTTTTTTAAACCAGCTTAAACTGCGCTGGATACGTAAATTAAAAGGCGTAGAATATTCATTTTTTTTACTCCTATACATTTCTTCTAGAACCAACATGTTATTTTCCCTGTTGTGGTCATATCTCCAACATACTAAAAAGTTAAATTACATACAAATTCTAAGCTGACTGCACAGTTGATTTTAAGACTTTAATAAAGGCAATGATCGCTGCAAGCAACTGTCGATTTTTCATCAAACCCCGTATAATCCGCGCTTCGGTTTTTCATTATTTCAGGTTTATGCCATGACTGCTCTGCAATCTTTACAGCCTCGCATTTCGGTTGCCCCGATGATGGATTGGACGAATAATTTTTAATTATATATATTTATCAAAAACTTAAATTAACAGTAAAAATAGAATGGCGTAAATTTGGAGTAATTTATAATTTTTTAAGTAACAGTAAGCAAGAATCTTAAAGCTCTGCTATTTCTTTTGATCATAGTTCATTGGTTGATGCACCTTATCTCCTATATAGTAAAGAGTAATGCAGAGAATGAAAAACATCTGAAATACGAATATAAAATATAAAAAACTTAATATTAAATAAGCATATTTGTAAATTTCTGAACCAAAATTCAATACTTTTGCGCTATAACAATAATTTATAAAAATCGTCACAAAGAGTAAAAATAAACTTAAAAACGTTAGGTAAGAAAAAGCATTTGCCAAATACCTACGCCTAGAAATTTCATGTCCGTCACCGTTAATAGGCGGATTTACCTTAGCTGTAATATCTAACTCTTTATTACCAAACGATACAACTGCTGTTAAAGCTGCGAACAAGAAACCAGGTAAAGCCAATATAAAATTTCCAAGCACTTCAAATCCCTTAGATTCAAAAAATATTTTGAATTGAGAAAGAGATTCTGAATAAGTGAAATAGAAAAAAATGGTCACTAAAGACGAACACACAATTGGTAAGTACCAATCAAAGATCGGCTTTCTATTTTTCCCATTTAGATCATCGATAGCCCATTCAATGTATAAATATTCTAGCGGTTTAAGGAGTAGATCCTTCATTGTTTGAACTCTCCGATCTAACATGTGCAGCCAATAGCGCAATCATTTTATCAAATAATTGCTCATCCATTTTCACATCTTGCGTCACAGTCTGACGTTCAAATTGTTCAATAAAATCTATTTTGACACCAAAATCTGACTCCTTATAGTCACCTTTAATGTCTACACTCATCATGCGCGATTTTTCTTTACATCGAATTCTATAAAAAAAATCCTCGCCTAATGATGCATCTTTTTTAATTTTCGATAAGACAGAATTCATTGCTTGTTGAAGAAGACCTCTTTCAAGAATTTGCCCATTTTGATCCAAAAAAACTGTTTGTTGCGGAATATACTTGAACTCTTTCTTAGCAATGACCAACATTGGATCACTTTCAATTCTGCTTTTTTTTGTTTCCTCGATAGCACTTATACTGAGTAAATTGCCTTCCGCAGCACGATCGAGCAAAGATATGCCTGCAACATTATCAACATTCGCTTTAATTCTGAACTCTACTAATCTAGGTGTACCATCTTCATTTAATCCACCACCTTCATAAGGGACTTTAAAAAAGTCTGGTTGAATATGATTAGTATTAAAATCATGTAGTATCTTTGTCAGTATGTACGCAAAAGTATAGCCTGTTCCGCCTGCATACTGTTCGACCAAAATACTCGAAGAGAAAGGAGCTTGAGCATCCAAATTAACGACCACGTGAAAAAATCGTTGTAATTCATCACCATCTTCAAATGGAACTAATTTAGTTTGATCGCTTGGACGATTGTAAATTCGTACATCTTCATGCTCTTTATCAGATCTCTCAATCAACAATAAAAGATTATTACCTTTTTTCTTAACCTCTTTTATTGAGAATACATAGCGACCTTTGAGAGAAGTAACTACTAAATCTTTATGATTATTTTGTGCTATGAAATCAAAAACATCACTAATTTTCAAATAATGAGAAAATTTACCCCTTGGTTGATTAGGCTTTTTCTCACACTTAAAATTTAATTTATAATACGCACATGCAATATCATGAGTTACTTTTCTGCTAGAAGTAGTCATTATCCCTCTCTATTCATTTATTTAAATTGGTCAGTGTATATTTATCTTACTTAGTCCAAGAATTCGACAATGTTTCAGCCTGCTTCATCACCAACTCAATCGCTTCAGCCGCTTTATCTGGTGGGTACTTCCAACGCTGCAAGGTACGACGAACCAGAATCTTAAGCTGAGCACGGACACTATCCCGAACTTGCCAATCCACTGTCGTTGATTTCCTAAGCTTCTCGGTAATCTCTCTTGCGATCTGTTTCAGCGTATCGTCTCCAAGCTCTCTGACAGCACTTTCATTATTCGCCAAGGCATCGTAGAAAGCGATTTCATCTGGATTCAAACCAAGTGCAGCTTCACGCTGCATTTCTGCCTGAAATTCTTTTGCCATTTGAATGAGTTCTTCAATGACCTGAGAAGTTTCAATCGCTCGGTTATTGTATTTCCTCAAGGTTTCCTGCAAACGGTCAGAGAAGCGTTTTTCCTGCACCACATTGTTTCGTGTCTTTGCTTTAATGCCGTCATTCAACAACTTTTCCAGAAGTTCAACTGCCAAATTACGATATGGCATCTGCCGTACATCTTCTAAGAACTCATCTGAAAGCAAGCCAATATTAGGTTTATCTAAACCACACATTGCAAAGACATCTGTTACACCATCAGCAATGACAGCATTATCCAGAATCTGTTTTAGCGTACTGTCCTTTTCCGCTTGCGACAGTTTACGATCTACAGAGGTATGCTTGCTAATGACCGCTTTAATGGCTGAGTAAAAGGCAATTTCTTTGTGCAGATTCTTCGCTTCATCCAAGGTGCTGCATAAAGAGAAGGCTTTATTGATTGCCAGAACTAAATCAAGAAAACGCTTTTTACCATCCTTCAAGCTCAGCACATAGTTGGCTGCGGGGATAATCAGTCGATGTGCCTGAGTTTCGTAAGCACTCAAATCCATACCTGCCTGTTCGTTGGTTTTGGCGAACATTCCTCGTATTGCATCCATCTTTTCAGCAAGCACTGCATAGGCTTCTTCTGCACGTAAAGTCGGCTCACCTTTCCCTTTGGCATCGGTATAGGTTTTTAAGGCCTGCTTCAATTCATTAGCAATGCCGATATAGTCAACAACTAGTCCACCCTGCTTATCTTTAAAGACACGGTTCACACGTGCAATTGCCTGCATGAGGTTATGGCCTTTCATTGGCTTATCTATATACATGGTGTGCGTACACGGTGCATCAAAACCTGTAAGCCACATATCGCGTACAATCACCAGTTGTAAAGGATCGTTTACGTCCTTAAAGCGTTTCTCAAGGCGTTTTTTAGTTTGCTTATTGTAGATATGCGGCTGTAATAATGGTTTATCTGAAGCTGAACCCGTCATCACAATTTTGATTTTTCCTTTTTCAGGATCAGGGTCATGCCAATCTGGACGTAAGGCAATAATCTCATTGTAAAGGTGGACACAGATCTCGCGGCTCATGGTCACAATCATGCCTTTACCCGCCGTGGCTTCTGTACGGGCTTCAAAGTGTGCGACTAAATCCGCAGCAATCTGTTTCAGCCGTGGTGTGGCACCCACCAGCTTTTCTAGTCGGCTCCACTCACTTTTAGTCTTTTCTCGGTTACCAACATCTTCTTCATCTTCTACAACCTCATCGACTTGATCAGATAGCTCTTCGATTTCAGCCTGATTAATATCTAGCTTTGCCAAGCGTGACTCGTAGTAGATTGGGACGGTTGCACCATCATCGACGGCATCCTGAATATCATAGATGGAGACATAGTCGCCAAAGACAGCTCGGGTATCTTTATCCTCACTCGAAATAGGGGTTCCAGTAAAGCCAATAAAAGCAGCATTCTTTAAAGCATCGCGCATGTGCTTGGCATAGCCGAACTTGTATGTGCCATCATTACCTAGTTTTGCTTTCAAACCATATTGGCTACGATGTGCTTCATCTGACATCACCACAATATTGTGGCGTCCATTCAGCAATGGATGCTCACTCTCACCTTCCAGTAATGCAAACTTTTGTACCGTGGTAAAGATAATGCCACCAGACTCACGCTCAGCTAAAAACTTTCTCAGCTCATCACGGTTATTGGCTTGTACTGGCGTTTGTTTTAATAATTCTTGAGCATTGCTAAAGGTTTCAAAGAGCTGTCCATCTAAGTCATTACGGTCAGTCACGATTAACAAGGTTGGGTTGTGCATAGCGGGCTGCTGTAAAAGCTTGCCTGCATAGCAACACATGGAAATACTTTTACCCGAACCTTGGGTATGCCAAACGACGCCTGCTTTTTTGTCCCCATTCGGATTGGCTGCTGCAATGGTCGCATGTACCGCTTCCCGAACCGCATGGAATTGATGATAGCCTGCAATTTTCTTAATGGTCTTTTCGCCATCTGTTTCAAACAACACAAAGAATCGAATGTAATCTAGGAACAATTCTCGATCAAAGAAGCCTCGAATAACTGTCTCTAACTCCCATTCTAAAACGGGTTTATCATCTTCATTCTTGATCGTACGCCACGGTAAAAAGCGTTCCTGATTCGCCGTCAGTGAACCGACACGTGCTGTTACACCATCACTGACTACCAAAGCTTCATTAAATACAAACAGATCCGAGATTTCTTCTTTGTAAGTTTGCAACTGGTTAAAGGCATCCCAGATATCTGCATTTTCATCGGTTGGGCTTTTTAGCTCCAATACGGCAAACGGAATACCATTGATAAAACAGATGATGTCAGGGCGTCGAGGTTGTTTAGTGCCTAGAATCGTAAATTGATTGACCGCAACAAAACGGTTTTGATGCACATGATTAAAGTCCACTAAGAAGGCATGGTCATGTACCCAATCATCTTGCTTCTTATACGTGACAGGTACACCTTCCAACAACATACGATGGAAAGCGCGATTATTGGTGACAATATCTAAACTTTCAGGTTGATTCAGCTTTTGTAAGACTTGTTCAAAACAATTTATGGGAAGATGCGGATTTAATCGTTCAAATGCAGCATGTAAGTCTGATTCAATTAAGACTTGTTTATAGTCTTTGCGTAGGGGATTACTGCTGTCGGGCGCAATATCAATACCATAAACGACCTCCCAACCATTCTCTAAGAACCAATCGAGGCATAAGTTTTCGAGTTGTGTTTCGTTCATGATTGAACTTCCTGTTTCATAAGAAAACCTAAAATATTGTAAATAACTGATTCTCTATTATTTTCTGGGTATTCTAGTTTTCGCAAAACTATTCTAAGCTTTGCCTTCAACTCTAAGGCAAGATCATTTCTTTCTTCAAAATCGACTTTTTTATAATCTGTAAGAATTTTCGCAATTTCGTAGGCGACCCTATCTAATAAATCTTTCTCTACAACTTCATCTTGAGACAAAGATCCATGTAATAATTTAACAATAGATGTAATATCCTGCGATTCTATAGTTGGACTAGGTATAAAAATCTCAGCATGAATGCCTGGTGGAGCAATAACAATTGGCTCTGGCTTCAAAAGAACGGCTTTTTTATCTTGTCTATGTTGCTCCCACTCTTCAATTAATATGTTGGAATAGTCCGCTGCGCCAATAAGATCTGGGAATAAACTCGCATGGTGAACATTCATGCGACGCAAAAATTTCAAACATTCTTTCTGCTGCTCATTCTTAACAAAAACTTTACAGATATATTTAGCCAAAATAGCTGGCTCTTCTTCTGCTTTCTGCGAAGCATTTTTTAATTCATCATCTGGATAATCTTCACTGCCAAGAACTTCGATCAATTTATTTTCAATCGTGAGGCCATAAGGTGAAAAAGTAAAAAGTCCCGCTTGATTGACCAAACGTCCATGATCATCTTTTCGAGGTTCTAGCACTCGAATATCATTAAAGTACTCATCATCTGAGATAGCCGTTTTGTTTAGAATATAAATGGCTCTATAGGGATTATCTGTTTCCTCAGCTTCATCTGCCTTAGCAAAAGCAAAAAATAAAGCGACGTAAGGTGAATATGTCCAATCTAACAATGGCGTCTTCAATCCATAATGTTGACCAATTGCCCACAACTCATCATCCTCTCGCTTATCACCACTATTAAACAAAGAGTGATCAGAAATTCTGCCACGTATAGCTTTACGAAAAAGTTTCAACTGCGCCTCAGCCAACTCTTCATCAATTGTATTTTGTTCATTAAACCGAGCTAAAGTTGGTGTTAGCCCCCAGTCATAACGCCTATGTCCACGAAAAACCAAATCCACCCTTTTACGATTACAAAATTCTGATTCCAAAAATGAAGTAAATTGATTCCAATGCTCTAATTTTGTAACAGGAATACGGCCATTAATCTGATCATTCATTAAAATAAAACTGTCTTTTAGGTTGTCCTTATTCCAAACAGGAATTCGATCCCAATCATATTGCTGATATTGATCCATGGCTTATCCATGCTCTCCATTTAATACAGAGGCATCAATTTCACCAGACAATAATTTTGGTAGTAAATTATCTCGTAAAGTAACCAACCCCTCACACTGCATAGAATTCAACTTTATTTTTTGTAAAAGAGGATTAGCCATTAATTCAAATTTATTCAATAAATTTATAATTGGATGAACGATTAAAATTTTTCTTAGATCGGAAACATTCAAATAAGGTAAGGCAGTACCTGACACTAATGTATTAAAATCTATAGTTTTCAATAATAAATACAAATAGTAAGGAGTTGATAATCCTTTCAAAGGAGAAGCTGACATCATGTTATTATCAATAATAGTAGGCATCGTTAACACTCTTCTTCTGTTAGAAATAAGTGCCACACCAATCTTTGCAAATACTGTCGCGCCCTCTTCATGAAGTTTAAATTTCCTTTCTTTTTGAAGGCTACTATCAATATAGTTGTTTGCTTTAACAATAAAAATCTCATTACCATTGAGATTCATATCACTAACTTTGATAAAAGGAATCTCTCCTTGGGTTTGCCCTTGATATTCAGGTTTAAATGCTGAACCAGGAGTAAAATTACATATATTTCCTAAGCTATTTACTTCCCACCCCTTCGGCACTTCACCTAATTCACTCTCCACCAACTCATCAGGAAACAATGAAGCAGTTTCTTGTAACTCAGCCAAATCATCTTCAGCCATTTGCTTCAGTTCAGCTTCGCTCTTACCACTAATAGCACACATGGCAGCAAGTTCAGTGTCTTTGCCTTCCTGCTTAGCTGCAATTTTGGCGCGTACAGGCTCAAAGTCGATAAACCAACTTTTAAAAATGGCTTGAGCCATAGATTCTAAATTTTGGTTAATTTGGTTATTTAATTCAATTTTACAATCTAGTGAATCTAATACTTGAACAATATTATCTTGATCAACTTTATCAGGTAATTCAATTACAACTTTACTAAAGTGCCCCTTATTTAAGATAGGAGTTGCTGAGCCACCTGCAATACTCTTCAATTCCTCCTGTTTTAGACTTAAAACATAATAAATGTATTTAGGATTATGTTTACTAGCATCAACAATAATAGTATTTATTTGTTGATTAGTTACAGAATCCTTTTTTAAAAGTATAGCTTTTCCCATATCTGAACCAATACACGAAACAGCTACACTATCTTTAGGAACAAGATAGTTTTTTAATGATTGCCTTCCTGCTTCAGATAGATAACGCTCAGTGGTTTCTATCCACCTTCTACCATCCATGTCTTTAGGTGTTACAAATGGAATTCCAGATGAACTAAATGCTCCGATAACATTAGAAGATGGCGTTTTACCTGTCACTATTTGACCAATTTCTTCCAACATGATTTTTTGGAAAATTATACTCACACATCACCCCCAAATTCTTTCTTAATCATCCAATAGCCACGAGTTCCACCCATACGCTCAAGCCAACCTGCATCTTTTAAATGATTCAGATGCTTTTTCACTGCTGACTCATTAATAGCAAGTTGCTCCGCCATAGCACGATAGGAAATTTTCGGGTTCTGCTGAATTAAATCTAAAATCTCTTTTTGCCGATCTGTCAGCATATCTTCTTGGATTGAGCCACCTATTGAGCCACCTATTGAGCCACCTAATTGCTCAATCGAAGGACGGTAAAATTCCCAATCGACAAAATCACCTTGTGCTTTCAATTGAGGTTCGGCATTACCTGCCTCCAAACATAGATCTTTAATACGGGCAATCCCACTGCCCCACTGCTCGATATAACCCAATTCTTTAAACACACGAGCCAAGACACGGTTACGTATCTCTGAACGACCTTGCGCTAAATCTTCTTCAGTGAGTCCATTTGGTAATCCACCTGGCGATACGATATTCAAAATGTCATCATAAATGCCAACCTTAATATCACGCCCTGCATTGCTATAGTCACGGTGCAGCACTGCATTCACCAAGGCTTCACGAATAGCAGGGATTGGAATTTCAAAACTTTCTGTGCGCTGTAAACCTAAAATTTCTGCTCGTAGATGCAGATGGTTTTTGATGAATTGCTCTGTTTGCTTCAACTGACTAAATAAGTCGCCACGGTATTCTTTTTTATCCAAAAATACTGTCATGGTCGTGCCTTTAAAGCGGCTGCATTTAATCTCAACCTGCTCATAAAGCCCCAACAAAATGAGCAGCCCATGACTTGGGTAGTCCTGTCCATTCTGCTGAATGATCAATTTGAGATTCCGCATCTTCTGCAAAGACAGCTCTTTACCCACCTCAGCAAAGGCTTGCTTTAAAGGCTGTAAATCTATGTCATCTAAACTGTATTGCGGATTCGGCTGTTCATCAAAGGTCTGGTTCAGACGCTGCAATTCAAGTTGCTGGATATACTCAGACGATGCTACACGATTACTTGCACCTAGACGGATATAGGTCCCCTGTGCCTTGCCTTGCGGCTTGAGATAATAAGGCAATAATGAACCACGGCTGACTTCAATCACCAGCAACTCAATGCCTTGGATATTCTCGATATAGATATACGGCAGAATATTGGGCGCACACAGTTCATTGATCATCGAAGTGATCTGATCTTGTAACTCAAAAATATCATCTTGAATACCTACGAGTTGGCGATCATCACTTACACCAACTACCAGCTTACCACCACTGGTATTGGCAAAAGCAATCAGGGTCTTTGCCACCTGTTGCCCTTTCGGTAACTGCTCTTTAAATTCAAGAGTTTGACTTTCACCCTTCTGAATTTCTTGCAATAAAGGATGATCAGAACTCATAGCCCAAGCCCTTTAGATTCTTTTTAATCTCACTTTCCAAGACCGCACTTTCAGCAAATTGCTCTTTGAGCTGAGCAGTCAAACGTAACATTTTCTCAGCGAATGGCTCGCCATCATCTTCCTGCTCGACTGCACCCACATAACGTCCCGGAGTCAGTACGTAGTCATGCTTCTGAATATCTTTTAACTCAGCAGAGAAGCAGAAACCTTTCTCATCCTGATACTTTTCACCCTCAAAGTTCTCGCCCTGCTGCCATGCGTGCAAGGTCTGGGTGATTTTGGCAATATCGGCATCGGTAAAGTCACGCAGTACACGATCTTTCATATAGCCTAGATTACGGGCATCGATGAACAGGGTCTTGCCTTCACGGTTAGCTTTCTTTTTATCTAAAGACAAGCCATTCTTTTTATCTTTGGTCAAGAACCAAATACAAGCTGGAATTTGCGTGTTGGTGAACAGTTGTCCTGGTAATGCAACAATACATTCCACCAGATCGGCTTCGATCAAGTTTTTACGGATCTCACCTTCATTGTTGGTATTGGAACTCATTGAACCATTGGCAAGTAACAATGCCATACTGCCTGTAGGTGACAGATGGTGCAGCATGTGCTGCATCCAAGCAAAGTTAGCATTGCCTTGTGGCGGTGTGCCGTATTTCCAGCGCACATCACTTTCTAAAGAAGCATGCCACCAATCTTTGATGTTAAAAGGTGGGTTAGCCATGACAAAATCGGCACGCAAGTCTGGATGCTGATCATCTAGAAAGCTGTCAGCATTTTTCTTACCGAAATTAAAATCAATCCCGCGAATCGCCATGTTCATGGCGGCCAGTTTCCATGTGGTCGGGTTGCTTTCCTGCCCATAAATAGAAATATGCTTTTTCTGTTCGGAGGCTTTGTAATGCTTTTCCTGAGCATGTTGTTCAATAAACTTTTCACTGGATACAAAGAATCCGCCTGAACCCATTGCAGGGTCATACACACGACCTTTATAAGGCTGCAACATTTCAACAATTAAGGTGACGATACTTTTAGGCGTGTAGTACTGCCCACCTTGCTTCCCTTCAGCCAAGGCAAACTGTCCCAAAAAGTATTCGTAGACATGCCCGAGGATATCTTTACTGTGCAGACTGAGTTGCTCACCGTTATATTCTGGATTAGTAAAACTGGTGTCAGAAAAAGTATTGATCAGATCAAGTAACTTGTCATTGTCCAGCTGGTACTGTCCAATACGATTCAGAATACCCTTAAGCTTTGGATTGGCTTTTTCAATTTCATCAAAGGCATTGTCAATCAGCCAGGATACAGAGCGTAGTTTGACATCTTGCCCTTGTTCATCCTGCCAAATGATAGAGCCAATCGCTTGTGCTGCTGCATTACGGATACTTAACCAACGTGCTGCTTTTGGCACCCAAAATACGTTTTTTTCTTGGTAGTAATCCAGTATTTCTAGTTCATCAGCAATAGCCTGTTGGTATTCTTCTTCGCTGTCGTACTGATCACGCGGCATGTAATAGATGTTGTGATCGTCTTTTTGTGCAAACAATTCTTTGAGTTCAGATTGCCGTTCATCAAAAGCATCTGATACGTACTTTAAGAAAATCAGTCCTAAAACAATATGCTTGTAGTTAGCGGCATCCAGACTGCTGCGTAATTTATCGGCGGCTTTCCAAAGCTTGTCATCTAAGTCATTTAGAAATTTTTGTTCCAATGAATGCATTTTATTTCCTCAATCCAAGATCAACCGCTTTGGTTTTATACTTAATGTTAAACAATGTTGCTAAGTTAGCATATCTACGACCTATTAAAAGTCATGCACTTAACAAAAAAAATAGAGACTAATTAAGTCTTGTTATTTTAACGGGATAACTATAGCTAAAATAGTACTTTGACGACTCCCACGACTAATACTGTCGTAAAAAAGAGCAAACTAGAAAGCTGCTCTTTTCCAACCAACCGATTAGTTGACGGGTCTGACTGATTGCTGCAACCCCTGCTGAATATTCTGCACAAACCCTTCATGCGAAGCTTGTTGCTCCACCGTACGGTTTTGTTCTTGTTCAGGGTAGTATTCCTCCAGCACCTCTAACCCTTCCTCTATATCCGTTTCAAACCGTGCATTGGCAAAACCCTTCCTTGCGGTAAAGTCTAAAGCTTCCTGATAAAACCCCGCCTGCTTGCTCTGTTCATCAATTTGCTTCGCCTGAATAATCGCCTCATTCAAGCTAATCCCTTCTCTTAAAGTCAGATCCACGTAATAGACTGGCTGACGATAGCTCTGTGTCGTACTCTTACCACGCAATATCAACTGCAATGGGAGGCAAGATAACAAACCATTAGACGCTGCATGGTAATAACTCAGTCGCGCAGCCAAAGTCCGAATACTGTTAAAGCCTGTGGTTCTAAAAATAAAGGTGCCAAATTCATCAGAATCATCCAAATTCACATGCAGGCGACCGTAGGGCTTGCAGTTCCCTCCTTGAGCCAATGGGCATAAATCAGGGGATGGACAGGAATGTTGCTCTACGCCTTGATTGGTTAAACGCTGGCATGTTTCACCGTTACCGACACAGACTGGCCGTCCAGTCTGACGGTCAAATAGGCTGTATTCTGCACGTAGGTTTAAGTCAGGATCATTGAAGATCATTCTGACCGGGATTGAGCGTAACTTTTGATTGAGAATATTCGCTCGAAGCTGATCATCCAGTGGATGTTTTATCCAACCACTCTCTTTGCTTTGGATTTGGCTGGTAATGGTGAATTGGTCATCCTTTTCAGGGATGCGTTTCCCGTTCTTTTCGACAACCTTGCCGATACTGATCCGCCCAAGAATTGGCGGTGTAATGGCTAGACCTTTAATCATGTTGAAATTCCTCTGTCGTTGATATGTTTAGATGTGTTGCACTGTTTGCTTAAATTAAAATCGGCATAAAAAAATCCCATGCAGGGCTACACGGGATTTCAAATTGCTTCTTGCTGAGTGATTAACTCTAAACTTTGAGCTAATCGTGATAAATGTTGAAACGACGGCTGCCTGCTTTCTGCAATGGGTATTGTTGGATGAGTTCAGGTTGGTGCTGAAGTAAGGACTTGGTATCTAGGCTGATACTGTCCTTGCTCTTCTTCCATGTCACTGAACCTTGCTGAAATACAGCACGCTCATGCTCCTGCATCAGTGCTTGAACACGGTGTTTGAGTAGGTCAAACTGACTTTGGTGCTGTTCAATCTGCTGTTTTTCCTTTATCAGCTGATCAAACAGTTCATTAGCAAGTTTCACCTCCGTTAGATCAACACAGCTCAGTGGGGTATGTTCAGGATAGAGCTGCTGTAAAGCTTTGGCTGCCGATTCACTGGCATCCACTGCTGGTGGAACGTCATTTTCAACACATTCCCAAAATAATCGTTCTGCCTGAATGATCTGTTCAATCAGGGCTTCGTTACGACTGACTTTGTAGATTTTGGTTTCCTGCCCACACAGCAAGACACAAATATGTGCCGCTTGTTTACCTGTCACCGCCAGTTGGTGTTGTACCTGACACAACACGTATAACGGCACACCATCTCGCCACAGTTTAGCGCCATATTCTCCTGCGGTTTTGCATTCCAGTATTTGCACGTCTTCATTGCCCACCACGGCATAATCCAAGTTCGCCAACATAAAGGCTTTATCAGGATCAGGATGCTGTAACACCGCATTGACCCGACGGACTTTATTATTGGTGTGCATGCTGTAGTATTCTGCGACCAAGGGTTCTAACTGTTTACCCCAATATAAAGGTGCATGCCCTGAGCTTTCATCTTCGATGTTTTGCTGTACCCGTCCTGTTTTAATCATCCACAGTTCTAGCATCGACATATAGGGATTCAAGCCACAGGCAGCTGCGGCATCACTGCTGCCTATTCCCTGTTTACGCACTTCCAGCCATGCCTGATAGTCCAATTGTTTGGTGTTGATCAGACGTTTGGCATTTAAACTACGTTTTGAACCTGATTGACTTTGTTTAAGCTTGTCATTGGCTACAGTTGGTAAATACTGAGATTGAGACGTTACTGTTGGGTTTATAATCTGATTCATGGGTTTATCCTTCTATCATTGATTTTAAAACGGCATAAAAAAAGCCACATCCGAAGATGTGGCAAAGAGGGATCGTTAATGAGGAGGACACATGATCGTGCTGATCAGATGCTCTAATGATAAAGTCTAAAGATTAAATCAAGCTTAAGCGGCTAAATGTAAAGCCTGCTCCAATCCCCGTTGTTTCAATGCTGCCCCTGCACCAAACCAAGCAGAATCAAGGCGGTGATCGGTACTCATCGCACGACGTTCATGATCCACAAATTCTGTAATTGCACAAAGTAGTCCATAGGCGGTGTCTTTGGCTGAAGATAAGTCTGCTCCACGTCCCTGCCCATTAAACATATTCATGACTTTGGTCATGGCACGTCCATTCGGTTCAGTTTTATTGGGTTGTGGATTGGCTTGGGATGCAACATTACGGTAGTACTGAATAATGTTATCCTCCTGTTCCATCGCACTTAGGCTATTATTGTTAAATACCGCATCAAAATAAGCCGCTGCTTCTTTCTGGGTGACTTTACGTTGGGTGAGTTGTTTCATTTCATACATATGGTCGTACCATGTTTTCACTGAAATACCGAGTTGATCTTTGACTTTATCAGCATCAAACTTGGTGCTGTGCGGTACTTTGACCACGCCTGTATTGGAACTCTGTCCACGCAAGGCAATGGCTAAAGTGTTGTTACACACCACACGGATATTGGTGAATTGTGCGGTGGTGGCTAAAGTGCCATCACATGCGGTTGCCAGCAGAATATAGCCATTGCTGACATCTCCACCTTTCAATTCTGCAGTTTGTCCTGTACGTGCCAAAGCCCAGAACTTTTTCCCACCTTTTAAGACACCCGCAGTTTCCAACTCAAACCCCGATTGTTCGGTCAGGTCACGGTAGAACTCCAGAATTTCCATCGGTTGGACTTCTTGATAACGCTGACTCACCACCGATAAAGGCGCATGAGTATCTGAACGGTACAATACCCGCTGTTCCTCATAGGGCATAATGATGCTTTGTCCACGTGAGTTTTGAGCCATGTAGCTGACATTGGATGATTCAATACGCCAATCCATACCTGCTTGCTTGGCCCAGACTTCAATCGGTTGGTTTTGGCTAAGTTGATTGCCTAGACCATGCCATGGGGTTTGACCGACATACGCCATTTGTTCAATTTGATGTGCCATTTTGATTATTCCTTAAATAAAAGTGAAAGATGTAACCGTGTAAAGTTAGAGATGCGATTACGGCACCCATGCAAACGCTTGTTGGCAATCCAGACAGAGATACTGCTCGGCATTGCTGTAGTATTTTTCAAAGGCATACTGACTCACCACCACCAGTACGCCACCTACCACTACCCCAACAGCTGCACCGAAGAGCGGTGAAAAGCCTGACTTGCGAGCGACCTGCATGCCAAACATCGCCATCTGTGTTGGTGAGATACAACGTTGTAGTTGCTCAAAATAATTGGCATGCGCATTGCCTGAATCGGTTTGTCTGACCTGGGTAGACTGACAGTAGGGACATCGAATAAAAGACATGGGTATTCCTTGCGAAATGAATTCAGTACAAAGTGCTGAATGAAGGGCATAAAAAAACCGTGCCCATTGAGGACACGGTTTGATTTAAATTTTGCTTTGTCGAGGAGAGTCGCTATTGAAAGCTATAGCTTGCAGTGCCTTTATCTGTTTCGACATCAACCTGCACCACATTACTGTAGCTACAGTCTGTTAATTTTAGTCTTAAACGTTGCCCCATCTTAAAATGCTGCGGATATTCCAATGATCGACGATAGCCTTCATAACGACATTGTCCATGATTGACAGAAACATGGCTGACATCAATAGGCTCTGCAATATTGGAACGGATGGTCAATACCGTAGCGGATTGATTTTGGGCATACCAGTTACTGGTATCAATTACATCGAGTTCGACCGTAAATGTGTTTGGATCAAGACCTGCATTACACCCACTCAACATGATGCCTGTCGTTGTAGTCACTGCGAAGAGTAAGGGTTTTAAAAGTTGCTTCATCTAGTTCATCCTTAGCAGTAGTTATAGCTCACGCCATAATCGCCTGTATTTAAATCAATGCTGGCCAAATGGATTTCACAGTCTGTGCCGTTATCAAATTTATAAACGTAGTAGCGATTACCCGCTTGCTCCGATTCCAGTGCGCCATGTTCTTGCAAGCTAAAGTCTTGCACTGATTTGCCTGTATCTTTTGCGGCTTTGGCAAAGATATAGCGTTGATACTTGTCTATATTGTCCTGCTCAGATTCAGGCAGTTCATCATAAGGCAGCATCGACAGTAAGGTATCCGCCGCCTTAAGGTTTTGATCAAACTCAAAATTCAGCAATTCAGGTTCATGATCTGATGGACTCAGACTTTTGCTTCCCGTGGTCAATTCTTTGACATCGATCCCATCCACTTCTGCTGCTGCAATCTCAGTGGATACTGCTTCTGAATTGGCAGATTCTAAAGGTTGTGCAGAGCTGACCTCAGAAGTACTGGCTGGAACCGTTTTTTCAGTTGCGTGTTTAGGGCTAAAGAAGTAGAAGCCTGCGATGCTGATCAAGGTCAGGGCTAAGATTGCCGCCAAGCCCAATATCGTTTTTTGGGTCATTTGAATGTTCCCCTCATTTAGTTGGGCACAGTGACTTGACCATTCTGCGCATTAAAGTGAACAAAACGTGGACAACCACCTTGAAAGTTCACCGTGAAATTACGCCAACCACGGTTGCCAGGATTGGTTTTATAAAGACATTGATAAACCCCACCGCCTGTAAGACGTGCTTGAACAAGGTAGGATTCACTGGCTTGTGCAAACCAGCCTGCCTGCGCCAATGATGCGCCTGCAAGTAGTGATGAAATCAGGGTCGTTTTTAGGAAAGTTTTAAACATCATCATTTTCTCTTTTTTATAGGCATCACTGGTCTTGGTCTTAATCAGACGCAGCGTTCCCCATGTCATAAATGTTGGAATGAATATCTATGTTTTTTTTGAAGTGTTATAGACGATAAAGCACACAAACCTATGCCCCTCAAAAACAGCATGAGAGATTCATCTTCATATCGGTAATATGTACTTGAAAAAGTTTTATTCTTAGAAAGTAATCGACACAGCAATGCATGAAATACACAGCATCAGGTCACATTACCCCTGTGGTGTAGATCGGGCACACATAAAAAAGAGAAATATAAAAGACGGTCTTGATGTAAGCGCATGGCGTACTCCTAGATGATTTAGAAGTTCTACCAAAATCACTGTCAAATAATGGTGGTAGAACGAGAAAGGGTTGACAGACCAGTCATCTAGGAACCGGCACGCACAAGGCGTCCCTCCCTCGCCCTACCGCAACGAAGGGGGACGAACGAGTTCGCCACCAAAAAATTACTTTTTTGATGTGCTAGATGATAACGGTCTGTCAAAACCGACTGACGATGTAGGTCAGCAGGCTAAGGATAATCTGCACGCTGTAGAGCGTCAAGCAAGTGCAGGACTCTGATATAAATTTTCAGCGCCGTACAGGTGCTCCATCAAACCATTTAAACCTTTTGGGGTAGATGCAGATTCTATTCGCAAGTCCACCCATTCCTGTTTGATTTTCCGGCATGCTATTTAATGCACCCAAAGGACAGCCCGCTTCTTCTTGCATAATCCGATCAATCCTCAGCGCTTTTTGTGCATCAGCATCGGAAAGCTGATGATGCATTTCTGGATAAACGCATGTGCCCAGATATCCAGTCGCTCTCATCCAGTGCTCTCTGATATCATTGCAATATCCCAAAGGATCAGAATAGAGTGATCGGTTAAAGCTCAGATAAAAGTGGATCACATAACGCTGCTGAACATCATCCCGTACAATTTGATAAAAGCGGTAAATGGCTTGTGTTCCATACCAATACTCAGCCGCTAGACTTTTTTGGAAATTTGATAAAAATCGCTCTAACTGTCGCAAATCGATAATTTCATTTCCACCCTCATTTAGACTTAGTTCCAGTTTTAAATCCGCTGCATCAGGATAGATCTGGCTTGTATTACGGTAGGATTCTCTCAACTTTTCAATCCGCTTTTCGTAGCGCTCATTCAGCTTATGCATTTCTTCAGTTAAGCTGGTGCTTTCAAACAGCACTCTCAGCCGCTTTACGATCTTATCGATATAAAAACCAGCGTTTCTTTGCGCCGTGACCTCAAAGAACCGAATCTGCTCTTCCTGTAATACACTGCAGTAAGCCTGAAAGAACTTGTCTGCCCAAAAGGAAAAAGACAAATGCTCATGAATGCCAACGGCCATCATTCTGCGCCATGCTGAAAAATAACCAGACAGTTTCCGCTTGAACTCCTGATCTATATTTTTTTGATGAGCTTCGTAATCAGTACCTTCTGGAATTGGAGCAAAGCGAATCGTTTGGTAATGCTCTAAAACGTCTTGTTCTAATCGGGGTGCTGTAACAAACTCTAACTCTGAATGGCTCATGTGTTGTCCTATGAATGAATTGATTTCATAGAACTGGCATGTTCATAATTTTTTAAACCAAATCTCCTCTTCCAGCTTTGCTAAAGCGGTCTGCGCATCCCATTCTTTGATTCTTCTATTTTCTTCTGTATCAGGTATTGGGCGACCATGATGCTGATAATCCCCCTTATAAAACGTTTTACGCCCTCGTGGTTTAACCAATAACGTCTGCTCGTATTTATCAGGGTCACTGAGATAAGCAACTGCACCCAAAGCATTGTTGCCTTGTTCGGGTGTCGTTCGACGAATATCTCCAATACCTAAACGACCTTGCTTCTCGTAGTTGTCTTTATTCGCTGTCGTGTTGATGTTCCGCCCAAAACCCTTATCGAATGTGATTTCCTTCCACTTATCGATCACTCCCTCAGCAATTTTATAATCACTCTGATGCTTCGATCTATTAATCACCAATGTTAAATGAGCATGAAAGCCTTTGGTTATACCCTGCTCCAGTGCGATCGCATAGGTCAAAAGTGCATCAAAATATCCATTCTTATCAGTGATCAAATCACGTAGTTTTCCAATATGCTGATAGAAGTCATTTACTGTAATTTCACTCATGCTGTCCTTGCTATAGCTCAAATCCACTCTGATCACTAGAACCGAATAATACCCCTTGATTGCACCTTCGAACTCCTCAAGTAATGCCACTCGATTCAATTCTTTCTGTCTCGCAAAGCTTTTGATCTCATCACGTATCAACCCTCGATACGCATTCAGGATTCGTCTTAATGCCTTAATTTCACCTATAGACAACCCTGATAGATATTCACCAAAGCTAAGCATGCCACGCTGGCTATTGACGTGCTCAGTGACTGCAATAAATGCCCGAATCGATGCTGCATACTCAAGCCCTTCTTGTTTAAACGCTTCAAATGCGCAATACAAGCGTTCTAAGTTGAAAATGAATGCTTCGTCTGAAATATCAAAATTAAGACATACATCTATAAAGCGATGAATGGTATACATCACCCCTGCCTGATCATCTAGATCCAATCGAAACACGTTGAACTTCCTTAACTATGATTCACGTCATAGTTAAGCAATCGACTTATTTTTTTAAATGGAGTCCTTATCTAGAGTAAGGACAAGTCATCCACAATCCGCATATATCGAATAGTGCTCTCATCCTGCATGAACTATTGATCCATAGCATCATCCATATTGGGATATGTATGACATGTCCAACTGTTCTTGTTATCTGTATGAGTAATTGTAATTGTATTGATATATCTAGTATTTATAGTTCTATACGCTATAGTCATTAATCTATTATTAGTATTAATCTCTATATATTAATAATATATAAAACCGTCTTAGCGCAAAAGCAATAACCATAGCCCAGCCGATCAGCAGAATTTCCAAACCTTCGGCTAAGCTCGGCTTTTTATATATCTTAGCGTTACGATAGTTAAGTCAGAAAAATGGTTTTTTCAAAAAAAACTTAGCGCAAAAAAACTATTCGAATAATGACAAACAGTGATGATGCAGCAGTCCGTAATCTTTAAGTTCTGCCAGTGTTGGTGAAATTTCTGTTATTTGCTGTGTAGGAAAATCAAAGCGAGTTCCATCCTGAAAGGGTTCTTGAAACGCCAATTCACTTAAGACATACCTGTTAGCTTCCGCATGCTGATCAGGGACAAAGCAACAGCTGTATGTGTTCTGTATAAATGACCGAGGTAAAATCCTAAAAGGCGTCACTATTTCAGTTGCATTTACCAATGCCCTTCCCAAACTACTTTTAGTTGCACTGAGCTTTTGGTCAATATCAGAATGTTTCCGCATACATTGCTGAAAAAAATAAATTTGGTTATATGCAATCAGATCCATAAGGGCCATTAAAAACTGATGAATTCTGGACTGCTCAGCATTTAACTTGAAGGTGATCATTGATTCAATTTTATCAGACTCATTTTTTAGCGTCATATCCTCTTTGATTGTTTTGATTTGAGTGGCTTGCAATGAATACGGATAGAGAAAGTCTGTGCACCCTAAACGCTCAAAGCTTTCATCATCGATTACTACTGGGTTAGCTTCTTTCAGCATTTTAAAAAGCGATTTATTCTGACAGTATATTTGGCAGCACCACTGCTCAAGCAAGCTTTGAAAAAGACCTAAGCGGTTGTTCATCCCGCTGAGTTTAGTATGCTGGATAGATGCTAAATGATCCAAAACCGCCTCATCCTTCAAAATATTTTCATGCGGCTTTAAATTAAAAGTAGTGGATAATGGGTTTTCTGGACGCAGCTGCTTTAACTCTAAATAATGATCAAAGAATTTCATGACTTCCGCTCTTTGTATTACATCAAAATCATTATTCTTTTTGTATAGAATGGGCTTCATCCAACACAAAGGATCGTGCAGCAAATAGTTATTTTTATATTTCAATACCTCCAAACCAGTTTTTGAGTTGTCTTTTCCATCGTTTAGGAGCAAGTCACTCTTTTGATCAAGCACGGTAAAAATAGAGGCCACTTTCTGAACTTCAAAAACATGCGGCTGGGGGTACTTCAAAATATAAAATTTGCCGTAGATCGCAGCATCCCCCCAAAACCGATGCGAAAGGTTTAAAGCGTATATTGGAGACTCTGTTTGAATAAAACTATTTCGAATTGCGCCATCCGCTTGGCAGCGGATAAATCCGTTTTTTTTAAGCTGCTGTATAGCGCGATAAATAGATTGTTTGCTTAAACCCGTGGCTCGCTCAATTTCACCAATTCCACACCCTATAATAATCCCAAACGAGTCTGCACCGTAAAGCAACCGTAATAAAACAAGATAACTTCGATAATCAAGATAGCAGTCGATCTCTATTTTTTTAGGTAAATTGTTAATACTTATGCCATCACTCTTTATCAATAAAGTCTGAATTAATTTTAATAAAGGGATCAGCCTAACCATACGCTTATTACTATTTTCTAACCATTCAATAGACGTGGCTGAATCAAGCCTTATATAAGTAAGATTAAGTTGTAAATGACGAACTCTAGACCTTTTTCCAGTTTCAGGAAAATCTATTTTTAATATTTCCTGTTGTTCCAACTCATTCAATACACCCCGTAATTTTTTAACCTGTATGCCGATCACTTTTGATAATTCACCGAGTGGCAATGATGTACTTCCGACTCCAAAATTTCTGATAAACGTGATTAATGCCCAAAAGGCATAGGCTGAAATTTGCCCCTCCACCCTCTGATAGAAAGCCATAAATAGTGCCAAAAATCGCTGTTCAGAATCCTGAATACTCATACTAAAAATTCCCACTCACCAAGTTCTCCTTTGGGTATATGTATTTTACAGTAATAATGATAGGCATGAAATGATAATTTAAATTTGATTTTTTAACAGTTTTTATATAATTAACATTTACTTAATATTTAATTATTGATATATAAATGTTAAGTAAATATTTATGAATTTTAAAATGGCACGACCACATTTAACCTTAGATAAATGGATATCAACTGACACGGACTTAAAAAAAGATTTCTTGGATCAAGAGAGCTACATGAAGGAAAGTCTATTAACTAAGCAGGATAAACCTGGCCAAAAGATTTTTTACATATCTACAAATCACCCCCAACCTAGATCAAATGAGAATTTAATATCAGATTCTGTACAAAACCTGACTACGACATCCCACATAAACGAAATATTTATAAACCCCCTCATATGTGAGACAAAAAATTTTATTATTAAAACTAATGATGAGCATTTTGCAATTTTAAAAAAGAAATTCCTTTTATTTAAATACCACTCTGAGAAAAAAAAATCCAACCGCATCACTAAACAAATCACAATGGACGAAAATATATTAAAACAACTTGAGAAAATTAAAAAAAATTGTAAGTTTAAAAGTCTAGATAACTGCTTAGAATTTTTAATTGATGCACATAATTTTAAATTAAGTGAAAAAGATAAAATAATATCAAGACTCAAAAAAGAGCAAACTTTAAATCATGATTCTAATTTAAAGCAAGAATTGAAATTAAAGGATGAAAAAATTACAGAACTCGAAAAAGAGCTCGTGCACCAAAAAAATTTCATCCACGAAAACATGAGCAAATCTGCAAAAGAGTTTGAGGAATATCTAATTCAATTGGCTACAAATCAAACCATTGAATTAGAGAAAATTAAAGCTTTTTTAGGCGAGATTAACGAAGCAGATCAACAAAGCATTAACCAAACTCTTGCACCCGAAGCACTTAGCGAAATTGAAGCTCAATTGAGAAATGAATGCGCAAAACAAAAGCAATTTTTAACAATCAAAAATCAACCAAATACCAATTATGCTTTAGGGTTTGATCAGCATCATCAATATGGCAATACCGTACAAAATGACGATGAAGTTGTACCAGCTCAAACCTGAGCTAACAGTTACTCATTTCTAGGAGCAAGCAGCAATAGTGCACACTTGCTGCCTAAGAACGAGCCCCCTCATCACCTCAATGATATTCATAATGGAACTTGGATAATCTCTTTCAATAAATCAAGACGACGCCTTAAGTGATTGACCAGCACTTCATCGCAATATGCTGTATTAAATGGGAGTTGCTTTTGCTGTGGAAAATACCGCTCTGGATGCTGTAGAAACTGTTCCCATTTTTTATTTTCATTCTGTAATTCCCTGATCTGGTTTAGATAGGTTCTATCCTGAATTTTAAATGACACACCACAATCATCATCTTCGCAGGTGTCTTTATTTTCGTTATTTTTTCTGGCTTCTGTTAAATCTAAAATTTTCTGTTTATTTGTCTCTAATCTGCTTTGAACCCATTGCAAATCAAACTCTCTAAACTTGATTTGCAGCGTGGGTAAAATCAGTTGTACTGCCTGCGAAGCATTTTTAAATCTGCCATTTTTTTGAGCATAACCAGTTAATTCTGAATAGAATATTTCAAGCTTTTTATGCAACAGCGGTGCATATCGTTTTCTTATATTCAAAATTCCATTGATTCTACGCTTCAAACTCGGGTTATAGGTGTAGACTCTCCCGCCTTCATCAACAACCAACTCAATATATTTATTTAATATTTCAGAATATTTCTCATTAATCTGCTGCTGTCTATAATCACGAATCCCCTCTATTACCGTATTAATTTGACCAAGCAAATTCAGCAAGTCCTGTACCGAATACGTTTCACCAAAGAACTGCATTTGACTATGCTCTACCATCAGTTCAACCAAAAATTCGCGTTCTGACGCTTCAAACTCACTCTTTGGGTCAGTATCGCTTATTATTTTATGTTCTCTTAAAAAACGTCCAGCATGATCCAAAAAGCAATTCAGAATTTCATCCTTCAATTGCTCAAAATCAAGAAGTGTGCAATTTTTCATTTATGAATCTAAATAATAGTTTTCAATATTTTATACCACAACTCTAGTAAAATATTATTTCTAATTATTAGTATTACATAAAGACCTACATCAAAAAAATAAGATTAAGACATAGGGATGGTCAGCCTTACTTCAAAGGTGACCCATTCAAATTAAAAAAGTTTTATGTATGGAATACCCACTTCATGAATTGCTTTCAAATTAATACTACCGAACTACTTTTTATAAAGTATCGTTCTATGACCGTTGAACTAATGACAGTAGTTTCTGACTATTACCCCCACCTCAGCAAAGCCGAAGCACTGAGAAAAGCGAATAATCAACAATTCCCTTTCTCAGTATTCAAAATAGATAAAAGTAAACGTGCACCCTTTCTAGTACACGTTAAAGATCTGGCAGATGTTCTAGACAAAAAGTATTCCGAAGCTTCCAAAGACTATGCTACGTTTCATCAATGAGGCGTAGCACCTCTTCAAACTGTATAACATTCCTTCTCGCCTTCACTGATACATATCGCTGTAAACTCCCCCAAGAATCGTGCAAACTTACTTTCTGAATTTCAGGAATAGTAAAACTCTGTTCAGCTAATCGAGTACAGCCTTCATGTCTCAAGTCATGAAATCGTAAATCTTCAATCCCCAAAATTTTACAAGCTTCTCTAAACTCTTTACCCAAACTTTTGGGATTCAAAGGCAATAACAAATTTTCATTATGTCCAAGCTTTAGCATCCGTTCTCGAACTTCTGAATGTTTCAGTCTTTTGATCAGCTCCTTACAAGGATCAAGTACATCAAATGACTTATGATTACCTTTAGAACCATTAGGATTCTTTAAATCATGCACTTTCCACGTTGAATGATGTGGGTCATAATCTCGAAGATACAATCGTGTTAATTCAGCTTCACGTCTGCATGAGAAAATTGCAAACCACATAATCAAATGCATTGGGTATTTAGAGCCATAACGATTTAGCTTCCATCGTTCTGCAAAATACTTCGTCAATGCAATCAATTCATCTCTCGAAGGCAGTCGGTCTCTTTTTTGACTGGAGGATATTTGACGTGTTTTTCTTAACTGAGCAGTAGCCTTATCAAAGCTATTTAAATCAATATCCATTTCCCACATAACAGCAGCATGAGAAAGAACACCTCTGATATGTAAAAGCTCATGTTGCAGTGTACTAGTCGAAATAGGTTCAAGATCGAGGTACGGAATTCCACCCTTCCTTAAAGCCACATGCTCAGCCAAATGTACTGATTTTATTTTTGTGATAATATTGCGCGCAATTGGTAGCTTCTTAATTAAGAGCAGAGAATAGCGTTTCGTCCTTCCGTACTCGCTCCCGACTTCATCCAAATATTTATCTATGGCATCTGATAAGGTCAGATCAATCAACTTTTCTTTGCCAAGCAAAATATCAGGATTTTCTTGAATTTCGACTTCTCGTTTCTTAATCCAGTTTTCAGCTAATTTCTTTGAGTGAAATGTTTTACTTTCAGAAAAAGCAGGAAAGCCCTTTCGAGTGATTCGAATCGCAGCACGATAGTTAACTTTACCATCTGCACCTTTCCTTGCTGTAATTGAACCCATAATTTACACCAAAAGCTATTTTTTTTATTATGGTGTAAAATTTGGTGTAAATGCAAACGGATTCACCCACCTAAACACAGGTTCAAACAAATTCTCGCAGGTTGCAGAATATAGATTAAAGGTATGATTTTTAATGACTATTAACAAAAACATTGAAAACACTCAATCTCCGAGAATCAGTGTTGCACCGATGATGGATTGGACCACACGTGACTACCGTTTTTTTGCCCGCCTGTTTAATCCGAATATCATTCTGTACACCGAAATGGTGACGACTGGTGCCATTCTATTTGGTGGTGCAGAACGTCATTTGGACTACAACCACGAAGAACATCCAATCGTGTTACAGCTTGGCGGTTCAAATCCAAAAGACTTGGCAACCTGTACTAAAATGGCTCAAGACTGGGGATATGATGAAGTCAACCTGAATGTCGGCTGCCCGAGCGACCGCGTACAAAACAATAAAATTGGCGCGTGCTTAATGGCAGAACCTGACCTGGTTGCTGAATGTATTGCTGAAATGCGTAATGCCGTGGATATTCCTGTCACTGTCAAACACCGTATTGGGATTGACGACATGCAGTCTTATGAAGAAATGCTGCATTTTGTCGATACTGTAGCTAAAACCGGTTGTGACAATTTTATTATACATGCCCGGATTGCCCTGCTTCAGGGCTTGTCACCTAAAGAAAATCGTGATGTTCCGCCTTTACGTTATGAAGATGTGTACCGTTTAAAACAAGACCGTCCAAATCTGCTGATTGAAATTAACGGTGGGGTCAAAACCTTTGCCGAAACTCAAGCGCATTTAAAGCATGTCGATGGGGTGATGATTGGTCGCGAGGCTTATCACAATCCATATTTATTGGCTGAACTAGGACAATTATGGAACCTAGAAGCGCCTGACCGTTTTGATATTATGGCGCAAATGATGCCGTATATTGCTAAACGTATGGAAGAAGGTGCTCCACTTTCGATTATCACCCGTCATATTCTCGGGTTGTTCCAGAATTTGCCGGGTGCACGCAAATGGCGTCAGGCTTTAAGTGGCGGCAATGCCAAAACCCTAAAAGATGTAGAAACAGCCTTGATTAATATTCAGGAAGCCATGCAACGTACTGAAGAGTATGTCAGAGAAAATCAGGCACATCTAGCATCAAGTTGATTGCAACTATCCTGATAAAAAGTAATGCCAGCCTATTGCTGAATGGGCTGGCATTTTTTATTTAAATTATGCATGAGGCTTGCTGAAGCAAGATTTATACAGTTCATCTGACAATTAAGAGATAAAACGATGCGCTTAATCTAGCTTCCCCCTTCCAAACCTTAAACGATAAATGTATATCAAATCAGTGATGATTATAAATCGCATGCGCCTGATCTTTGACCAGAGCAATTTTTTTGCCTTCTACTTTGGCTTGGTCCAATTTACCACTTTGAACCAATAATCTGGTTTTTTCAATCTCCACCAGCAATTGACTGTATAAAGCATCTGAGCTTGGTGCTTTTACATCATGAGCTTTTAACTTCACTTTTTTTGCATCTAAAGCAGCAGCCTTCATATTATCCAGTGCTTTTAGTGCATCCTTCTGATTATCAGCCTTGTTAAACATTTTAAAGTTTTTTCCAAGCGTCATCATATTTTGTTCAAGTGCACCAGCAAAACTCAGGCTACTGAACGACAAAGCAGCAGAAAGCATCACTGTGGCTACAGTTTTTTTCATCATGTTGATGTCCTTGTAAAGATCCGTTTCAAAAAATAAGAAGCTTATTGTTACAGTTAAATTGTTCTGAACATTTGCGCTTTAAGCATTAAACATAGTGTAGATGCCATAAAAAATGCAACGGAAAGGTTGCATTTTATTCAATGGTCTCGCTTTTTTTAAACAGGCTGCATTTCATGATGCAATGCGTCATGAATCGCTTCCACCAGCTGCTGGGCAATTTCCTGTTTCGATGCTTTTTCCAGATCTCGCTGCTGCATTTGATACTGCTCAGCAAAGAACACAATCATGGCATTTTCATCAGAGGCAAAACCGATGTCAGGACGTGAAACATCATTACAGGCAATCATATCCAGTTTTTTCGCCACCAGCTTACCAGCTGCATATTCTTCAACATTGCGGGTTTCAGCAGCAAATCCCACCATAAATGGACGTTTTTGTTGCTGGGCAATGGTTGCCACAATATCCGGATTTTTAATTAAAGCCACATTCAGTTCATCACCGGCTTTCTTGATTTTATGCTCGGCAACTTCTGCCACGCGGTAATCCGCCACCGCCGCCGTGGCAATAAAGATGTCACAACCTTTATCCAGCTGATCCATACTATGTTCCAGCATCTGCATTGCAGACTGTACATTAATACGGCGCACACCATTTGGGGTATCCAGACTGACCGGTCCTGCAATCAAAGTGACTTTAGCACCAGCTGCATAACAGGCCGCTGCCAGGGCAAAGCCCATCTTGCCGGTACTATGGTTAGAAATATAACGGACTGGATCAATCGCTTCACGTGTAGGTCCTGCTGTGATCACTACATGTTTACCGGCCAGCATGCCAAACTTTTCTGCAATCGCACGCTGCGCCTTGTGGAAGTATTCGGTGACTTGTCGCGCTAAATCTTCCGGTGCAGGCATACGTCCCAAACCGACATCGCCACAGGCCTGTGATCCGGCATCCGGCATAATCACATGCACGCCATCTTCCACCAGGGTATTTAAATTACGCTGTGTGGCTTTGGCTGCCCACATTTGCTGATTCATTGCCGGGGCTACCCAAACCGGTACTTTGGTTGCCAGATATAAAGTACTGAGTAAATCATCAGCCAAACCTATCGCAAACTTTGCCAACGTGTCACAAGTTGCCGGGGCAACCAGCAGTAAGTCAGCCCAACGCGCCAATTCGATATGGCCCATGCCGGCTTCGGCTTCAGGATTGAGTAATTCAGTATGTACCGGATTTCCAGACAAGGCCTGGAATGTTAACGGAGTAATAAAAGCTTGCGCCCCCTGCGTCATCACCACACGGACATTAAAGCCCGCCTCTTTTAAACGACGGACCAAAATGGCACTTTTATATGCCGCAATACCACCAGTTACCGCTAAAACAATGTTTTTATTTGGAATCACACTCAAATCGAAGCTCACGAACAGGCTACCTTTCTGTTGCAGTGGCGCTCACAATAGCATTAAATAAAGTCATCCCCAAGTCGGCAACTTGGTTAATAATCATTACTAATAACAAAAAAGTCTAAAAACAATGAATTTATCGATTAAACACTGGCCTGAACAGGAACGTCCACGTGAAAGGCTGATTCAACAAGGTGCTGCCAGTCTGTCAGATGCAGAACTGCTGGCCATCTTTTTACGCTCCGGTTCCAAGCAACATTCTGCCGTGGAACTATCCCGCCTGTTATTGCAGCATTTTGGTGGGCTGAACTCTATTTTGGATGCCGAGCTTCAGGATTTAAGCCAGTTTCATGGTATCGGGGTAAGCAAATATGCCCAACTGATTGCAGTGAAGGAATTGGGACGACGCTATATTTCCACCCATTTACAGCAGGAAAAAATAGAATTAAGCAATTCAAAAATACTCCTGGATTTTTTGAAATTCGAATTACTGGGTGAAATGCAGGAAGTTTTTGCGGTACTTTGCCTTGATGCGCATTTAAGAAAAATTAGCTTTAAAAAAATGTTCTACGGTTCGCTTAATTCGTGTGAAATTTCTACAAATCAATTGCTGCGCTATGCGATCCATCAACATGCCAGTAGCATCGTGATTGCACACAATCATCCTTTGGGAATAGCTCAGCCCTCCCATGCCGACATTGAGCTTACCCGGCGTATTCTAACGGCCTGTCAATTATTGGAAATCAAGCTGATTGACCATTGTATCGTGTCACCAGAAGGAACCTGCTCATTGGCTGAACTGGGGCTGATTTAAACGCAACAATTATGCTGACAAATATTGACAAAAGACCTGCTAACACTGAAGATCAACAAAAAATTTTGCTGATACTAATAACATGATTGTTCGTGATCAACCTAGTGTATTCAAGCTGCTCTTTTCCTGGCGCGGAACCATCCTGCCCAAGGTTTTGCCGCCTTTAGGTGTGGTCATGCTGATCTCCTCAGTGATTGGCGGTCTGTCCTATATTGGTTACTTTCATTTTCCGGAACTTCCACTGGTAGGCTTTACCTTAATTGGGGTGGTGCTATCGATTTTTCTCGGCTTTAAAAACACCGCCTGTTATGACCGCTGGTGGGAGGCCCGTAAACTTTGGGGTATGTTGATTGCCAATGCCCGGCATTTTGACCGTGATTGTCGCATGCTCAGCCAAGGACGTCGTGAACGCATTATTCAGCACGTGATTGTGTTTGCCAATGTACTGCGTGACCGTTTGCGTCACCAGACAGCTAATCCTAAGGCACTAGTAGAAACCAGTGGCATGAGCCAACAGGCTATAACCCAGCTTTACCAGCAGGCCAATGCACCGCAATACACCTTGAGCCTGATTCAATGGGAATTGATGCAGGCGCTGAAAGAAGGTGAAATTTCCGACATTATTTATACTCAAATGAACCAGCATGTGGCTGAACTGAGTCGGGTTCAAACCGGTTGTGACCGTATTGCCACCACCCCTTTACCTTTTGCCTATTCGGTGCTGCTGAATCGTACCGTGTATTTTTTCTGTTTTATGCTACCGTTTAGCCTGGGTTCAACCTTGGGTTTGGCGACGCCTTTAATGGTCGGTATTTTGGCCTACACTTTTCTGGGTCTGGATGCTTTAAGTTCAGAAATCGAAGAACCGTTTGGTACCCAAAGCAATGACCTGCCCTTAGATTCATTGGTACGCACCATCGAAATTGAATTATTGAGCACCTTAGGTAAGCCAACCCCGCCACCTATTCAGGCACAAGATAATAATCTGCTTTAATTTATGACCTCTCCTTTACGAAGCTGTGCTTCTCATCTCCTTAAAGGAGAGGGAACTCCTTTTCCCTTTGGGATGAGGAACATTGTTCTGCAAGGGAATGAGGACATAACTAAACATAACTAAACAAAACTCTCCCAAACCCCTACCTGTCCTTCCTTAACGCGCGGAATATTGCCCAGCTTGATCCACGGCATATTGTCACCATGAAAATCACTGCCCACAGAGACCTTAAGCCCAAACTGTTCAATCATCCGATCGACCATCTGCCGGGTTGAAGCCGGCTCAATCGCAGGTGGAAGCTCCACGGCATCCCCACCAAACTTTGAAAAAATTTCAATCAGATAACGGATATTAGTTGCTGATAAATCATATTTTGTCGGATGCGCCAGCACAGCGAAACCTTGACTCTCATGAATCACCTGAATAGTTTCTTCTAAGCCCAAGCCATCAAATTTCACATAGGCCTTTTTGCCTTCTTTAATATATTTATCAAAGGCCTGTTGGGGTCGACTCACATAACCTTTTTCTACCAAAGTTTTCGCAATATGCGTTCGGGTAATCCGGTCTGCAACACCCTCCACTTTGGCAATCACCTCGGCATAAATATCCTCACCAATCAACGGAACCAGCAAATCACAAATCTGTTTGGCACGAATTGCACGAATCTGTTTTTGCTGCTCCAGTAAGGCAAGTAACGGTTCTGGGTTTTGCATATTCAATGCAACCACATGTACAGCATAGTTTTTTTTCGTTGCCGGACGCGACCATTGGCTGGAAATTTCCACACCGGAAATAATGTTCAATGGTAAATCCTGTGCAATATTTTCAGCTAATTTTAAGCCATCCATGCTATCGTGGTCCGTCAGCGCAAGGGTATGAATGCCTTTTTCCACGGCTGCATGCACAAGTTGTTCTGGAGACAAAGTTCCATCAGAAATATTACTATGTGTATGTAAATCTACGCCTTGCATCACTTATACTATGTCATTTATTTGATCAGATTTAGATACTCTAACATGAAAGCACTTTTAGACTTTGTGCCACTCATTATTTTCTTTTATTTATATAAAACTGTTGATCCAAAAGATACCGAGCATCCGCTATTACATTTGATCGGCTCAGCGGGAGGTATTGATAATAATAACATTTTGGTGGCTACCGCAGGTCTGATCATCTCAATGCTGGTGGTGTATGGCATCTTATTTGTCAGCCAGAAATTCCGCCTGGATAAACAGCAATGGATTGTGCTGTTTATGACGGTCATTTTTGGTGGTATCACCTTAATGCTGAGCGATGATTTTTATATCCGTTTGAAAGCAGCGCTTTTAAATATCGTTTTTGCGGGTGCCTTCCTGCTTTCACCTTATTTTACCAAAGATAAGAAACCTTTGATTCAGCGTTTATTTGGTCCCATCTTTAATTTAACCGCCCAAGGCTGGAAAAATTTAAACTTTGCCTGGGCCGGCATGTTCGCGTTCATGTCATTCCTGCATGTTTTTTTCGCTTTTCTATTTGCGGGCGGAAAATATTGGGGCGAATTTACCGCATTTGGTGACATGATTGTGATGTTTTCCTTTATCATTGTTCAGTTTATTGTCTTGCGCAAATATTTTAAGTCGCCTGAAGCATAATTCAGGTCAACTGATCGAGAAAGAATATGCCTTTATTCGTCGTAACGTGTACCGATAACGAGGGTACAGTCGAAAAACGTCTAGCTACACGTCCAAAACATTTGGAACGTCTGCAAAAATTAAATGATGAGGGTCGTTTAATTGTGGCAGGTGCCATGCCTAAAGATCCCGGCAATCCACAGGCAGGTTTTTATGGCAGCACGATTATTGTTGACTTTGAAAACCGCGAATCCCTGGATGCATGGCTACAAGATGAACCTTTCTTAAAAGAAGGCGTCTATGCTCATATTGATGTGAAACTTTTTAATAAAGCTTTCCCTCAAGGATAAAATCATGCGTGTTGTAGTTTCAAGCTTATTGGGTTTCTCTTTAATCTGTTCAACAGCTTGGGCGGTGGAATCTGCTCCTGCTCCGACACCTGCTGTAGCCCCTGCTGCTCAAGCAACGACTGCAACACCTCCACCACAAACTTTAGCTGCAAATAAGCCGGGTACTGTTCCTGCTACTAAGCTGGATGCCAATGGTTTACCTTTGGAGGCCAAACCTCTGACTGCAGAACAAATTGCCAAGAATAAAGCAGTGCAAGATGCCAAAGTGAAGGCACTGGTTAAAGATCAGGCCACTCGCTTACAGCAATTGGAAAAAGCCAATTTAGATGCCTTGTCACAAAACCAGGAACTGCAATTGAAAAACGATAGTTTGGGCGTTCAGGTGCAGGTGTTGCAAAGCGAACGTAGTGCCCAGATGTTTTTATATGGTGCAGCGACGATTGCCGTCGGCGTGTTGCTGGGCTTCCTGATTGCCAGTTATGTCTATACCAAACGTCGTCGTCAGTGGTAATGACGATGTTTACTGCTTCATTTAGTTTTACAGCTTGATTTAAAGGTTATTTAGGTTTGTCTCATCCTATTCAAACTGCCGATCTGGATTGGCAACACGTCGATGGAATTGATGTTCCCGTTTCCAAACAATTTGGCGATGTCTATTTCTCTAAAGATAATGGCCTGCTTGAAACACGGCATGTGTTTTTAAATGGCAATGATTTATCGACCCGCCTGGCCAAGCTGAATGACTTCGAATATTTCTGTGTCGGTGAAACCGGGTTTGGCACCGGTTTAAATATTCTGGCCTTATGGCAACTCTGGCAACAGGTTCGCCCGGATAATCAAAGCCATCTGCATGCCATATCTGTAGAAAAATTTCCACTCACCAAAGCTGACCTGATTCGTGCCTTAAATGCATGGCCGGAACTGAAACCTTTAGCTGATCAACTGATTGCACAGTACCCAATGCCGATAGCAGGCTGTCATCGTTTATCCTTTCCAGATGAGCGTTTTAGCCTAGATTTATGGCTAGGCGATGCCCATGATGTCTTTCCCGTGATGGAGAAAACAGCAACAGTCAACGCATGGTTTCTGGATGGCTTTGCCCCATCTTGCAATCCGGATATGTGGGAAGAAAATGTTCTCAACAACATCGTGCGTTTATCCGGTTTCGGCAGCACTTTTGCTTCGTTCAGTGTGGCTGGTGTACTGAAACGTGGCTTAAAAAATCACGGTATTTCCATTACACGTCCGCGTGGTTTTGGACATAAACGTGAGATGCTCAAAGCCATCTGGAATGCACCTGAACAACAATCTGAATCTTGCAATGATTTAAATTCCACTGAAAAACAAACTGAACTAAGCACTGCGATTTTTAAACAGCGCCAGATTGCGATTATTGGCGCAGGAATCGCAGGTTTAAGCTGTGCCTGGGCATTTGCTCAGCGTGGCCATCAAGTTACGATTTACGATCAGACATCACCCCTTTCTGGTGGGTCTGGCAATCCTTTGGCCTTGCTCAATCCGAAACTATGCCCGATTGAACAAACATCAGATCATTTAATGACTTTAGCCTGGCAGCATGCATTAAATCATTATGTGAAGTTTAAAGCATTCCGCCCGATGCGGGTCAGCCAGTTAGCATTGAAAAATGCCGATGAGTTACTGGGACTGGCAGAACAATATCCAAAAGGGATTGTTGCGACACAAGCAGCCGATCAACAAGAGATTGAAACTGATTTTCCAAGCTTAAACTTACTCGAAGCAGGTGCTGTTTCACCGCATCAACTGCGTGCTGAAATTTTGACACATGCTCAAATTGATTATCAGCAAGCCAAAATCACGAGCATCCAACAACATGACAAAGTTAAACTCTTTGCCGAAGAAAATTTATTAGGTGAGTTTGATCATGTAATTGTGTGTACTGCACGTGAAACAGCACAATTCTTTGAAAATTTTCCAATGCTTAAACCGATTCGCGGACAAGTCAGTTGGGTAAACAATAAAAATCATCCCCTTAGCCAAGACACAGCATACAGCTACGGTGGTTACTGTATGCAGCTCGATGATGAGCATTTAATTCTCGGTGCATCCTTCTATCCAAACCGTGATGATGCTGAAATTCTGTTAGAAGATCATGTGCATAACTACGATCTTATCCACAGTGTTTTTCCAACTTATGCACAATCATTAAACGATGTGCATACTTGGCAAGGTCGTGCTTCAGTACGTGCTCAGAGCCAAGACTATTTTCCATTACTGGGAAAAATGAAAGCGAATGAGGAAATTTATAGCTTTGCCGGCCTAGGTTCGAAAGGCTTTTTATTTGCGCCACTGTGCAGTGAAATATTAGCAGCGCAAATCTTAGGGGAAGCCTGCCCTGTGCCTGCAAACTTGGTCAAAAAATTGAACGCGACACGTTTTCAGAAGAAAGTGAAAGCAAAGAAGCCTTATTTTAAGCCACAAAATTAAAGTTCGATTTATAAATAATGGTTCTTTTCCCTCTCCTCTTAGGAGATGAGTAACACTATTGCGTAAGGGGAGAGGATAATTTTAAGACTATATGAAGACCCTCATCCTCACGCTCCCTTTGAGAGAGGGAATATTATTGCCAATAAAAAAGCGCCTTTCGGCGCTTCTTTTTTTGCAGCTGCAAATTTATGCACCCTGCTCCAGTGCTAAGCCAGCATCGCGTGCTGCACGCGTACCACCCATTAACACCACATATTCACGTGAGCTATCCAAGCTTTCCAACTTTTCAGCCGCACGTGGCGCTTTACTGCCACCACCGCATAAAATGTAAATAGGCTGATCCGACTCCACCTGAGTTAAGCTGTCTGCACTTAAGCCATTAATGGGCTGGTTAACAGCACCTTTCACATGACCTTCAGCAAAGGCTTTTGTATCACGAACATCCCAGATAATTGCATTTTCTGGGAACTCAAATGTTGTAATTTCTTGTTTACGGATCATTGCGCACTCCTTTGATGTAAAACAACACTTGGCAAATGAAGAAAACATCCCTAGCATCTCAGATATTCTTTCCCTTTGTAAAGGTCTAAACCATGCCTTCTTTCGATATTGTATCTGAATTAGAAATTTTTGAAGTAAATCATGCTGTTCAAAACACGCAAAAAGAGATTGCAACCCGTTTTGACTTCCGCGGACAAGACGTTTCTATTGAACTGAATGAAAAAAACAAGGAAATCAAGATTTCGACTGAAAGCGATTTCCAATGTGAACAAGTCTACAGCATGCTGGAAAATCATTTCTTCAAACGTAAAGTGGATATTCAGGCGCTTGATCCGCAAAAAATGACCGCTTCTGGCAAAAACGTGATTCAGGTAATCAAGCTTAAAGATGGACTTGACTCTGATACCGCAAAAAAAATTAATAAAGCCATTAAAGAAAGTGGCATCAAAGTGCAATCATCCATTCAAGGTGACAAAATTCGTGTAACGGATAAAAAACGCGATACTTTGCAACAAGTGATGGCATTTTTAAAAGAACAACAATTTGGTGTGCCTTTGCAGTTTAACAACTTTAAAGACTAAGGCATTGCTGCCATAACACGTCGAGGACTTCCATGACACCGACCAATCGCTTATCGAAACTGGTAAAAGCTACTGCTAAATTACCTAAAGCTATCCGCAATAGACTGTGGAGCAAAGTGTTTGGTCGGGTCGTGCCGATGGTGGGTAGTGCGCAAATCCACTACCTTGAAGTCAGCCACAGCAAAGTGGTGGTCAAGATTGAAAACCACCGTGCCATGCAAAACCATATTGGTCAGGTTCATGCCTGTGCCATGGCACTGATTGCGGAAACTGCCACAGGTTTTGTCACCGGGATGAATGTTCCGGACTCCTGCATTGTACTGATCAAAAGCTTAAAAATTGATTTTAAACGTCCAACCCAAGGTGCAATGATTGCCACCGCAACCTTGACGGATGAGCAGCAGAAATTAATGCAAGGCTCTGAAAAAGGCGAAACGCTGGTTAGTGTTCAGGTAACGGATGAATCCGGTGAAGAGCCGATTAAATGTGAAATGCTCTGGGCCTGGGTATCAAAGTCGCAGTTAAAGAACTAATGTCATTTCCATCCTGATCGCATATCTGAAAATGAATCATTTTAAATGCCATGAAAGGCTCTGATAAAAATTAAACTGATAAAAAAAACCCAATCTTGATTGGGTTTTTTTACGGTTGGAATTATTTATCTTGCTGGGAAGCTAAATATTTTTGTTTGACCTCATCCGGAATCTGACGCTTGGCCCCTTTTACATCCACAGCGACAAAAGTAAATACGCCTTCGGTTACACGAGTAGGTTCACGGGAACTGTCATGACTGTCCCATACTTCAATTTGCATTTGAATTGAGGTATTACCCACTTTTAAAATTTTGGTATAACAGCTAATCACATCACCGACTTTGACTGGAACCAAAAAAGTCATCTGATTAATTGAAATGGTTGCACAGCGTCCTTTACTAAAACGCTCTGCATGAATTGCACCTGCCAAGTCCATTTGTGAAACGATCCACCCACCAAAGACATCACCACTCCAGTTGGTATCTGCCGGCATTGCAATTGTTTGAAGGGAAAGCGTTCCTTCCGGTTTTACATGAGTATCTGACACGTTAACTCCCAGTATTGGCATTTAAATGTTGATCCAGCCACTGTTGTAGCTCTGTAGATCGTAGCGCGCCGCTTATTCTACCAATTTCATTAGTTTTATTCATCAAAACCAATGTAGGAATACTACGCACATTAAATGCACCACTGAGTCGAGGTGATTCTTCAGTATTAATTTTAGCAAAAATCACTCGCGGATTTTGTTTTGCCACCTGTTCAAAATGAGGTGCCATCATCTTGCAAGGACCACACCATTCCGCCCACAAGTCAATCAGCACAGGTAGTTCACTATGGGTAATAAAGTTACTGAAATTGTGCTCATTCAACTCTATTGGAGCCAGAGGAATAAGCGCATGTTGACACTGACCACAGATTGGATGTGCTTCCAGTTTATCTTCTGGTACTCGGTTTCTGGCACCACATGCAGGACATACAATAATCATTTAGCTCACTCCAATATGTTGGTGTAAAAATTCTAATTGAGTTGATATGGCTTTTTCAAACCATTGACCATGATAGATATCAAAGTGTTGCATATCCCATTCATGGTATTGTACATAAGGTGCGATATTGGTCGCTGTTTCACGGCTAGATTCAATTGGAATCAGGCTATCCTGTTTAGAGGCAATAAATAAAACGGGTACACTGATTTTACGCACATACTGAATAGGACGATAACGGATCAGGTTGAAAAAGACTCGGGCAGGAATCTCGCCACTCCAATAATAATCTGGATGAACAATAGATAGATATCCCTCATAACTATCTGCTGTAGGCATAAAGCATAAACCTTTTTTACTCACAACAGGCAATGTTTTCGGAGACATACCCACTTTCGCCCCCATATAGTCCTGGCTGGATATTTTCAGGGCTGTCGGCAATTGTTGTAACGGATAAAGCTTGGCACTTTCTGTACCATCGACAAATGGCACTTGCACCATTATTGCCTGAACATTTTTTAATTGTGCCGCCAAATCTAGAACATAACCACCACTTAAAGACGTTCCCCAAAGTACAATGCGCCTGGAATCAATCGATTTTCGCTCTATGACATGGGCAATCATGGTGCGCCAATCTTCTAACTGGGATTGAATCGAGACCAGCTCACGTGGACGGCCGGTGCTTCCGCCCCAATAACGATAATCAAACATTACTACGGCATAACCAGCTTCGGCAAAACGCTTGGCATATTGCACCAGTTTAAATTGACGTAAAGCAGCCAAACCATGCGCCATAATGATGACAGCAGGTTTATGTTCAGTTTTGGGACGATAAAAATCCGCAGCAATGACCTCGTGCCCACTATTTACATAGAGTGGTTCAACCGTATAGGAATGCATACGCGCTCCGGTGCGTTATTTTATGATTGTAATCGCTTATAAAAATTTCAACAGATTAAGCTCTAGTTTCAGCTTAATGCTATCATAATAGCATATATCTATTGAGCACATTATGGAGTGAAAAAATGAGCGAAAATGTTGGCTTTGCGGGTCAAATTAGCCCAGAACAGGTAACGCAAATTGTTGAAAAAGGGTTTAAATCAATTATCAACAATCGCCCAGATATGGAAGGTGGTCCAGAACAACCTACTAGCGCGCAAATTGAAGAAGCTGCACGCAATGCAGGTTTAGACTACGTGTTCCAACCCGTAGTTGCAGGTCAGATTACTGAAGTTGATGTGCGTACATTTGCCAATCACTTTAATGAGCTGCCAAAACCGGTATTGATGTTCTGCCGTACTGGCAATCGCTCAAATAACTTATACCAGCTGGCAAAACAGATGGATTTATTGGATGATTAAGCACGTTACTGATCGTGCTTTTTTAATTTCATTTTGACCTTTAATACCGAGTTGTTTATATAACCTATTGATTCAATCTGTAGGTTAAACTTTCTGTCCGTATTAAAGGTCAAATGACAACCGATAAATTTAAATTATTTTAAAATTTTGAGTCTACCATCACTTACCTCGTTCTAATTAGTGACGAGGCTATTTGGCTTAATTCAATCCACTCAGACATATTACTGAACAATAGCTTAGCAGTGTTATTCCCCCATTACTGATAGTAAAATTTTTAAAACAGACCAGGTGGAGTTTATAGAATATGATAATAAACTTCTAAAACCTATATGAATGATAGGTCGAAATAGCTATACCTTCTCATATTATGAATGAAACAAAAATTAGGATTGTTCTATGAATAAAATAATTGTTCTATTTCTTATTTCATGTGTCATTGTGGGATGTAGCTCAATAAATGTTAGACCGACTGTGGGTGTGAGTGTCGGAACTTCTATTTAAAGCTCTCAATAAAAAACAGCGCCGAAGCGCTGTTTTTATTTTGAAATCAATTTCCATCATTACAATTAAGAGAAGTACCATAAGGGCTAATTAAATTAGGAGCAATACCATTTGCTACATCTACATCACTGCTTAAATAATTCAAACCAAGACTAGTAGAACCACTGATTTGTTTACTACTTACAATCGAATCTGCAAGAAGTTGAATATTCAAATAACCAGCATATATTTTAGGATATTGAATTTTCAAATCAAAACGCCCATTTGCATCTGTTGTATACTTATTATCTGTCGCAGGCACATTTTCATTGTTAATAAAAGATACTACTTGAACTGTCTGACCTGACTTAACTGGCGCTAATTGGTCTATTTCTGTTCCATTAGTATTTACCTTAACTGTCGGTGAAAAACACTGTGTGATTACATCAGGTAAATATTTATCAACTTTACCATCTGGTGGAAGATCGGTATCAAAGAAACCAAACTTCCCTTTATTATAAGTTAGAGCATTAACACCCATAACAACATCTTGGTTTGGAATAGGTTTACCATCAACATCAACTACTTGTACAGAAACATTTTGATAATAAAATACTTTATTAGTCGAACTTTCAATACTGGTTGGATTATAAGCCACAGTAATCGCACCAACTGGTTGTGGTACAGCAGAATTTACAATATCTAATTTATAAGTATAAACTTGAGTAGATTGTCCAAAATTTGCTTCAAGTACTAAATCATCTAAGACAAATTGTGCTGCACTATACGTCGATGTTCTTTGTGACTCATTAAAAGATAATGTATACGTAATTTGCCCATTACTGTCTGTCTGAGTTGCATTTGGAGTAAATTTAACTCCATTTAAAGCTGAGTTCTTAACTTTCAATGAAATAGCCTGGTTTGCCAAAGTTGCACCATTTGCATCTACAGCAGTTAAAGTAACTGTTGTTTGGTCACCACGCACATTTAATGTAGTTTTAGTTGCATCAAATAGAACAATACTCGTAGTATCAGAACCATTATTGGTATCAGCACCAGTTACAGAAACAGTTTGTTCTTGACTTAATTGACCATTATTAGTTTTAGCAATAATTTTAAAGCCATTTTTTATTAGGTCTGATAATGTAGTTGAAGTACTAGGGGTAGTTAACACATAAACTGCATTTCCAGATGCATCAGTTGTTTGCTTCGCAATACTTGAGTTACTTACATTATTCGTTGGATCAACAATCATTAAAGTAATATCTACATTTGCAACCCCCCCTTTATTTTCATCTAAAGCCCGAACTGTAACGGTAAGCTTTCCATTCGTTGCAGCCATAGAGAGCTTGTCTAATTCAATTTTTAATGCAGAAGCTGTTGCAGATGTCCCTGTATTCCCACCATTATTAGTATTTCCAGAATTAGAAGAAGAATCTTGCTTATTAAAATACCCCTCACTACCACCGCCACCACAACTTGCAAGTAAAACAGCCAAAGCAACTGTAGATAATTTTAAACTAATATTTTTACTCATGAATATCCCCGGAACCCTCAAAATTTTAGAGCTTGTTCTTAATTAATATTGCGTGATATGTAATCATAGTTAGTACTTTATGTAAACAAAAGCATGATAAATGTTTTACCGTGTTAACCTAAAAATATGATAAAAAAGTGAGCCATTTCACAATGTATGACCTAATTATTATCGGTGCTGGCACTGCCGGAATCGCGGCTTATCAAGAAGCCATTAAATACACTCAAAATATTCTTATTGTTAATGATGGATCATGGGCTACCACCTGTGCCCGCGTCGGTTGTATGCCTAGTAAAGTTCTTATCTCCGCTGCAAATCGTATGAATGATATCCAAACTGCGGAGAAAGTAGGTCTATCTGTCACCTCAAAAATTGATACATCTCAAGTCATGCAACATGTTCGAATGCTTAGAGATCATTTTACAAATGCGATACTCAAAGATGTAAATAGCTGGACAGCAAAACATAAAATATCAGGACAGGCACAGTTCATTAATCAAAATACAATTACTGTGAATGGTCAGAAATATCAGGCTAAAAGTTTTATTATCTCTGTAGGTTCTACTCCAACCTTTGATCCTCAATGGAAAGAACAGCTCGGTGAACGACTCATCACTTCGGATCAGATTTTTGAATTAGAAAAATTACCTCAGTCATTGGCCGTGATCGGTAGTGGAGTCATCGCTATCGAACTTGCACAAGCCATGCAAAGATTAGGGGTCAAGACCACTGTTTTTGCACGTAGCCGTAAAGTTGGCTCCCTAAGTAGCCCAGCTTTGCAGAAATTAGCACAAGATGAAATCAGTAAAAATTTAAATATTAAATTCGAAACATTACCGACTACAGTTCAGCTTAATACGCAAGGAGTTACAATTAACTTCAATGAAAATAATCAAGCTCAACAACTTGATGTGGAATATTTCCTTGTTGCAACAGGCCGAAGAAGTTATTTAGATACTCTCCTATTAAATAATATCGATCACTCATATACCGATCTTAGAAAACTTCCTGTCAACGATAAAACCAAACAGCTTGGTGATTATCCCATTTTCATTGTCGGTGATGCACATAGCAACACCCCTATTCAACATGAAGCAGCACATGAGGGACGTCAAGCTGTACATAACTGTTTAAACTATCCTGAAATTAGAAACTTAAAGACACTTACACCTTTAGCAATCGTATTTAGCGCTCCAGAAATGGCAACCGTAGGACAAAGTTTCAAACAACTCAGCGATGCAAAAATTGAATTTATTACAGGTATGGTTTCTTATGAAAAACAAGGCCGTGCTTTAGCACTCGCTAAAAACAGTGGTGCGATCGAAGTGTATATTCATCAATCTTCACGCAAGATATTAGGGGCAGAATTATTTGTAGAAGCTGCAGAACATATAGCTCATTTACTGGCATGGATGATTTCTGAGAATTTAACTGTGGATGAAATTTTAGATAAGCCATTCTATCATCCAACTATAGAAGAAGGACTAAGAAGCGCTTTAAAACATGCTCGAAGACGATTAAGGCGATTATAAAAGTTTAATATTCAGTAAATACCTTTAATAATTTTTTGATAAGACTATCAATCGATCCTGCTTACAATTCACTGCAAAAAGCTTTAGGCTTTTTGCAGCATTAATATTACCTAAATCTTTCCCAGCAAAAAAAAGCCCCCTCGTTTGAGGGGGCTTTTTAAGGAATAATGAGCTGGCGATGACTTACTCTCACATGGGTAATCCCACACTACCATCAGCGCTAAGAGGTTTCACTTCTGAGTTCGGGAAGGGATCAGGTGGTTCACTCTTGCTATGGTCGCCAGCACAACTGTTT
>NZ_VPCP01000061.1:0-20742 GCF_013418145.1 Acinetobacter sp. YH12201
GCCTATTTAAGTGATGTGCTGAAAAGGCTGCCGACGCATAAAGTGACCCAAATAGAAGAATTACTGCCACACCGCTGGAAATCCGACCAAAATTAAAAAATAGGCATGGGATTCAGCGGACGCTTACGGAAAAAGTAGTACGGGTTGGTTTTATGGTTTTAAATTACATATCGTTATCAATAATTTAGGTGAAATTATTAATCTCAAACTGACATCGGGAAATGTTCATGATGTTGCTATATTAGAATCTTTAACTCAAGAATTAAAAGGAATCCTACTCGGAGACAAAGGCTATTTGAGCAAAGCAAAAGCCGAAACTTTAGCAGCAAGAGGACTGAAAATATTGACCCCATCACGTCGGAATATGAAAAATAAACCCATCCAAACTGAAGAAGAAAAACAATTACTTTGCAGAAGAGGATTGATCGAAACCGTGAATGATCAATTAAAAAATTTACATCAACTTGAACATTCACGTCATCGTTCGGTAAATAACTTCATGGTGAATATCATGGCTGCTGTAGTGGCTTATTGTTTGAATCCCAATAAGCCAACTTTCCAAAATATGCTAAAAGGCTAAGCAGATTTCGTCGAACTCAGGTTAAATTATTCCTTTTAATCCCTCCCTTGCGAAGCAATGCTTCTCACCTTTAAAAAGGGAGGAACTCTAAATGCGATTACCAATAATTTTCGACCGCAATATTACCTTCACCACGGCGGTTCATTTTCAAGCCATGTGCTTTTAATGCTTCTTTAGTATCTTCCACCATTTGTGGGTTACCGCAAAGCATCACATGACTGGTATCTACATTGAATTGTAGCCCTACCGCTTTTTCCAGTTCACCATTTTCAATCAATACCGGTAAACGGTCATGCAACGCTGCATCGGGATTCCGGGTAATAATCGGGACAAATTTAAAGCCCGTATGACCTTCGCCAAAGGTTTCAGCTATTTCCTGAATACGCTCGACATAAGCCAGTTCGGCTTCCGTACGCACACTATAAACCAGATTGATCTTTTGATATTTCGACCAGGTTTCAAAGTCTTGTAGCATGGAAATAAACGGTGCCAAACCTGTGCCAGTCGCGAGTAGCCACAAGTCATGCGGTAATGGGAGCTGATAACGCGCCAAGGTTAAAAAACCATAAGGAATTTTTTCCAGGTACAGTTCATCACCAACCTGTAAATGTTGCAGGTTAGATGTAAATGCACCATTTGGCACTACAATTGAAAAGAACTCTAGGGTTTCATCAAAGGGGGATGACACCACGGAATAAGCCCGAACCACCAGTTCATCGCCCACTTTTAGGCCAATACGTGCAAACTGCCCTGCAGTAAATTTAAAATGTGCAGGTCGTGTCATGGTAAAACTGAATAAGGTATTGGTCCAGCGATGTACAGATAAAACTTTTTCTAAGCTAAATTTTTCAATTGACATGATTTCAACGTGGCATGAAAGACTGTGCTCATGGTAGCATGACCACATAATTTATTAATATTTTTTAAATGTTAAGGCTCTATTCATGCGCATGACCTTACGCCAGTTGGCTGTTTTTGTAGCAGTTGCACAAGAAGGCACAGTAACCAAAGCCAGCGATGCTGTCAAACTCACGCAAAGTGCTGCAAGTATGGCTTTAGCAGATTTGGAAGATGGCTTGGGTGCACCTCTATTCGACCGTCTTGGCAAGCGTCTGCAACTCAATGATTTAGGTCGTTTTCTACTTCCACAAGCACTAGAAATTTTAGGTCGCTGCGAAGCTTTTGAACAGGCGGCTAAAGGTGAATTACAAAGTATTGACCTGCGCCTGGGGGCAACCTTAACCATTAGCGATTACCTGATGCCGGACCTGATGGCAGACTTTTTGCAAATTCAGCCGCAAGCACATTTGCAGTTGCAAGTAGGCAACACCCGTCAGATGATTGAAGCAGTCAACCAGTTCCAGCTGGATTTAGCCTTAATTGAAGGGTCCTGTCATTTGCCACAGCTGCAGTGTATACACTGGCGCGATGATGAACTGGCGGTATGCTGTTCACCAGAGCATCCATTGGCAAAACTGGACCGCGCAATTACCGCTAAAGATTTTGACCATGTCGAATGGATTTTACGTGAAGAAGGTTCAGGGACCCGTGAGGTGTTTGACAATGCCATTTTAAAAGACCTGCCAGATGCCAATATCCGCCTCACTTTAGGCCATAATGAAGCGATTTTAAAAATTGTGGCGGGAGGTATCGGGATGTCCTGTATTTCTAAACTCGCCATTGAACCTTTACGTGAAAAAGGTCAGCTGGTCATTTTGGAAACTCCTTTCTGGCAACTGACTCGTCCTTTATTCATGTTGGTTCATCGTCAGAAATATCAGGGACCCGGCCTTAAAGCCTTTATGAAATTCTGTGAAGAATAAAAAACGATTTAAAAAAAGCGCCATTTAGGCGCTTTTTTTATTACCAGCGTGAATCATTTTCACAAGGTATACCGTCACCATCACCATCCATCTTATGATTTGGGCAGTTTTGTACATACCACACAGCTTCTGCTCTTGAATTCATTTGACTGCAATGTTGCCGTTCATCACATTTAAATTGTGCTGTTGCTAATCTCACCCCATTTTGCTGATCAATACTGGCATTAATCTTTTCCGAGCGCGGTTTAGTGGTATTGTAAGTTTCACCTGCCAGATTACGCTGCCCCTGCTCCGACAAAACTGCTTCCGGTAAATCCCCCAGTGCTTCTCGCTGTTGTGACACAATACGCTGTTGCTCTATAATCAACTGTTGCGCTTTCAGCTGCTCTGCCGTGCGATAATCCTGATATTGACCATAACCGATCACAGCAAGCAGTGCCAGAATGATCAAGGCAATAGCAGATAAGATTCGGCCTTTATATGAAGCCTTATTATAACGTGGTGAAGCAGTTTTCTTTTTTGTACCTACTGGCTTGGCAGCTATACTCTCCGCTGAGGCAGACTGTAGATCCAGTCGTACAATACGGTCGGCTTTAAACTTGCCATCATCTTCCACAATAATAAATTTTAACTTCTCCCCGACTTTAGGTTCGATAGTGCTATTGGGCACATCTTTAATGTGAAAGAAAATATCTTTCACTGCGCCTTCCTCTACTGCAATAAATCCAAAACCGCGCTCTGCGTTATAAGTTTTGACTTTCCCCTGAACAAACATAAAATACTCTTTTTCATTTATATTTTTTCTTATTATAATAAAAAAGAGGCCCAAAAGCCTCTTTTCCAATGATTGTCAAAAGCAATCCTGAACATCATCATGCTGCAATCAAAAGCAGAAGCATCAACCTCGAAAATTCGACAACAAGGCGGATGTAATCGATTTATTATGCTCGGATACTTTCGATTTTTTTGCTTTTGCTGAGTGATCTGCAACACGTTCTATACGAACAGCCTTGTACTTGTCACCATTTTTAACAGCCGCAAATTTTACCCGTTCATTACGTTTCGGTTCGCCTTCTGCCGCAGGGAAATCTGAAATATGAAAGAAAATATCCCCTTCAGCCGAACCAATAAAACCAAAGCCTTTTTCAGGGTCATACTTTTTGATTTTACCCTGATGTAATTCATCTTTCATGCTGCTGCCCTATGCTAAAAAATGCCATGTTTACAGTATATAAAAAAAGAGGCCTGAAGCCTCTTTTAATTTGTCTTCCAGGCTCAGTCTTTTTGCACTGAACCGAAAATTTTATCGCCTGCATCGCCAAGACCCGGAACGATATAACCATTTTCGTTGAGACCGTCATCAATAGCTGCTGTGAAAATTGTCACATCTGGGTGTTTTTCTTCTACTTTTTTAATGCCTTCAGGCGCTGCAACTAAGACCATGACACGGATATCTTTACAGCCGCTCGCCTTCAATACATCAATGGCTGCAACCAATGAAGAACCGGTTGCCAGCATCGGGTCGATAATCATCGCCAAACGGTTTTGTACATCGGGAACCAGTTTTTTATAATAAGTACGTGCTTGCAAGGTTTCTTCATCACGCTCAAGACCCAATACAGAAACTTTGGCACTTGGAATCAGGTTCAAAAACCCATCTAACATGCCAATACCTGCACGCAGAATAGGAACAACGGTAATTTTTTTACCCGCAATACTGTCTACAGTAACTTTGCCATTCCAGCCGTCAATTTCATGCTCACACATCGGCAAGTCTTTGGTTGCTTCATAAGTCAGAAGCATGGTCACTTCTTGCGCTAGTTCGCGGAAGTTTTTTGTACTGATGTCTGCACGACGTAGCAAACCAAGTTTATGTCGGATAAGTGGATGACGGATTTCATGAATAGCCACGGGAGAGCACCTAAAAGATGAGATAAAATTTCAGCTATTATAAATGTTTTTTATATCTCTTATAAACCAAAAAGCCCCCTATGAAAGGAGGCTTTTTAGAAAAAACTTATAGTTTTTTTAGATTACTGTTGAGATAGCATGAAATGCAATGGAGATAAAATCTCCGCTTGAAGCGCCAATTTGATGATTGGATCAGGATAAACACCAATGATCAATACAGCCAATGCCGCAGCAAGCACCATAATACCACCCACTTTCTGACCCCAATGTTTGTCGGCATCAATACGTGGCGTATCTGGCGGAGTCATATACATCACCACCATCACACGAAGGTAATAGTACAGACCAATACCTGAACCCACTACAATCATGGCAGCAAGGAACCAGTGCTGGGTTGTTACCGCAGCCATCACCACCAAGAACTTACCAATGAAGCCTGCAGTCAATGGAATACCCGCAAGAGATAACATCATGACAGTCAAGGTCGCAGTCAATACTGGACGGCGCCAGAACAAACCACGGTAATCTGCCAGACTTTGTGCTTCATCTGCATTGTTATACGGACTAGACATCAACGCGACAACACCAAATGCACCAATCGTCGTCAATACATAAGTGATTACGTATACAGATACGTTACCCAGGCTTGCATAAGTCATGCTGATTAAACCAATCAGCAAATAACCAAAGTGCGCAATTGAAGAGTAACCCAGAATACGTTTCAGGTTGACTTGACGTACTGCAAGGAAGTTACCCACCAGAATAGAAAGCACCGCAATAATCGTGATGATCGTTACGATTGAATCTACCAGGATTGCGCCTGAAGCAAGTAAATAACGTACAAACAGACCAATGGTTGCCACTTTAGCCACAGTCGCAAGGAATGTTGCGATTGGCGCTGGAGCACCTGCATACACGTCTGGCGTCCATTTATGGAATGGCGCAAGAGACAATTTAAATGCCACGGCAAAAACGATTAAGCCTAGACCTAAAATCACCATTGGCTGTTTGATGGCTTGCATCAAGGCCTGAACATTGTCATAGAAAGACAATGAACCGGTATAAGCATAGATATATGCCATGCCCATCAACAACATTGCAGAAGCAGTTGCTGAAAGAACAAGGTATTTAATACCCGCTTCTAGCGATTGTGAACGTTGGTGTGTATAAGCCAAAAGACCGTATACAGGAATCGACATTAGCTCAAGGCTAATGAAGAAAGATGCATAATGAGAACTTGCCACCATCAGCATTGCGCCCGCTACCGAGCACAGCATCAGGATATACAGTTCTTCACGGTTATCTTGATAGCTTTCAATATAAGCATGTGACAAGGTACAGCAAGCCAGTGCAGCAATCAGAATGACCAATTGGTACAGCAAGGTAAATGGGTCAAGCATAAACATGCCCATCACGTTCGCTGGTGCAAAAGCACCACCGAACATTGCAATCAGGACATAGGCTGCAGCAAGGTTCAAGCCGACTACAGAGGCTGTTGCAATTAAATTATGGTTACGTTTAATTGCAATGAGAAGCATCACTACGATCGCAGTTAAAGCCACGATCATCACAGGAGCTAATGGCATAAGCTCGGAAAATGACATTGTGAAGTTCATGGCTTATTGGATCTCCACATTTTGTTGAGATACGACCTGTTGAGTCGCATCGACAACTTCTTGAACTGGGATATAGCTGTTTGCTAACCACGCCATGCTTGAATTTGAAATATCAAGGAAGCTTTGTGGATAGATACCGAGCCATAGTAGACCAAAAGCACACACTAACAAAATAACAATCTCACGCGCATTCAAGTCTTTCAATGGGCTTGTATAATTTTGTTTTTGCTCTTCATTTGGCGTACCAAACAATGCTTTGTGAATCAGGATCAAGCCATAAAGACCTGCCAATACCAAGCTGGTCGCTGCCACAATGGTAAAGGCTGGGAATTTGTTGAATGAACCCATCAAAATCAGGAATTCACCAATAAAGTTACCTAAACCTGGAATACCGACAAGCGCAGCAATAAAGAACATCAGGAAGAAAGCAAGGTACGGGAATTGACCGCGCATACCACCCATTAAACGTAAGTCGCGCGTATGAACACGCTCGTACACTTGACCACACATAATGAACAAGGCAGCAGATGACAGGCCATGTGCCAGCATCATGATCATTAAGCCTTGGAAAGTCAGGATATTACCTGCGTAAAGTGCAAGTAATACAAAGCCCATGTGCGAAATAGAAGTATACGCCAGCAAACGTTTCATATCGGTTTGCTGGAAAGCACACCAGGCACCGTAGAACACACCGACTAAACCGAAGATGATCGCGATATCTGCAAACTGTGCAGAAGCCGCCGGGAAGAATGGCATAACAAAACGAAGCAGACCGTATGCAGCAGTCTTAATCAGGATACCTGCCAAGTCGACAGAACCGGCTGTCGGTGCTTGAGCATGCGCATCTGGTAACCAGCCGTGCAATGGGAACACTGGAAGTTTTACAGCGAAACCGATGAACATACAGATCATCAAGGCATAAGCCACTGATGGCAACTGTGCATCAAGCGTATTCGCCACACCTAACAGGTAGTTGTAATCGAAGCCGATCATGCCCGTCATCATGTATCCGTAAACCACAAGGCCTAGAATACCGATCAACATGATCAAACCTGCTACCTGGGTATAGATGAAGAACTTGGTCGCAGCATAAACGCGTGACTTACCGTCTGCTCCCTTATGACCCCATAAGGCAATCAGGAAGTAGATTGGTACCAGCATCATCTCCCAGAAGAAGAAGAACAGGAACAAGTCAATCGCAAGGAATACACCGATCACACCACCCAAAGACCATAAAAGGTTTAAGTGGAAGAAACCAACGTTCTTTTGAATCTCACCCCATGAACAGCCCACTGCAAGTACACCCAGTAATGCAGTCAAGCCAACCATAAGAAGTGAAAGACCATCCACCGCAAGGTGAATGTTAATGCCAAGGGTGGAAATCCAAGGCAGCATGAATTCGGCAGACCAAGTTGGAACTTTTGCGCCGAGTTCATAGTGATAAGTACCGGAATTCCAAAGCGCAACGGTTAAGCCCAAAGTAATGAGCATACCGAATAACGCAATGTAACGCGGTAGTTTGTCGTCGAGCTTGTCGACGATCCAGCATACAAAACCTGCAATGAACGGTACGAGGATCAGCGCGGGTAAAATCCAGTTGTTTGTGATTTCCATCTTATTTCCCCACTACCTGAATCACGATCAGGATCATCAGCAATACCACTACACCGAGTGACATACTTGATGCGTATTCACGCAATGAACCTGTTTGACGTGAGCTGGTGAAGCTATGACCACCTTTAACAATGGCAGGAAGCACTAACCACAGGCCGTCAATCGGATCACGACCTAAAATTTTCGCGATAAGCAAATATGGTTTCACAAATACGATGTTATACAACGCATCAAAACCAAGTGCATTACGGCAGATATTGGCAAGGCCGGCACCCAATGAAGTACGGGCAAAACCTTTCACTGCATTATAAGCAAAGACAAATAATACGATACCTACCACAAGACCAGCCAATGCAATACCCACAGCGGTATATTCAGCACCATGTACACCTGCTTCAAGCGCTTCAGGAATAACAAAAGCTGGAATATTGGCTTTGGTTAATGCAGCTTCTACTGGTGCTTTCAAGAAGTAAGCCAAGCCAGTTGAAAGTACCGCCAAGATACCCAACGGAGCCCAATAAGTTGCACCTTTGATTTCGTGATAAGGCGTGTTTTCTTTACCAAAGAATACAACCCAGATTAAACGGAATGTATAGATTGACGTTAAGAATGCACCCGCAACACCTGTCCAGTATAAGCAATTATATATAGGAAGATTTGCAATGTGGCTTTGTGCCCAAACTGCACCAAGGATGGCATCTTTCGAGAAGAAGCCGATGGTCAAGAATGGAATGGCAGCCAACGCACCACCACCAATTGCGAAGCAGGCAAACAGGAATTTGTTATGTTTGAACAAGCCACCCATTTTGAAGATGTTTTGTTCGTGATGGTAAGCCAGAATCACAGCACCAGAAGACAAGAACAATAATGCCTTGAAGAATGCGTGTGAAAGCATGTGGAACAGGCCCGCTTGGTATGCTTCAGCACCAACAGCCATAAACATATAACCCAACTGACTCATGGTTGAGTAAGCCAGAATACGTTTGATGTCTGTTTGAACCAATGCAGCAAAACCAGCAACAATCAATGTTACCGCACCAGTGATCGAAATGAACATCATCACTTCTGGTGTCATTTCAAACACGGAGAACATACGGCAGCACAGGTAAACACCGGCTGTTACCATTGTTGCCGCATGGATCAACGCAGAAACAGGTGTAGGACCTGCCATTGCATCAGCCAACCATGTTTGTAATGGAATTTGCGCAGATTTACCGGCAGCACCCAGGAACAACATTAAAGATGTCCAGATCGCAAGTGAATGGTCACCCGCTAATACTTGAGGTGCATTGGCAACGATTGTACCGATATGCAAAGTACCGAATTGTTGGAAAATCAGGAACAATGCAATCAGCAAGAATACGTCACCGATACGAGTTACAGTAAATGCCTTGATGGCTGCAAAACCATTTTCCGGGTTTTGATAGTAGTAACCAATTAGCAAGTAAGAGCAAAGACCTACGCCTTCCCAACCCAAGAACAATAACGCCAGGTTATCGCCAAGAACGAGCAGCAACATGCTGGCAACGAACAGGTTGAAGTAAGAGAAGAAACGTGCAAAGTCTTCTTCACCGCGCATGTACCATGAGGCAAAGATGTGAATCAGAAAACCTACACCGGTGATCATGCCGGTCATGAGTAATGACAGGCCGTCTAGGTGCAAGCTCATGCCTGGTGCAAAACCACCGACATTGAACCAGGTCCAAAGATGTTGAACCTGAGCTACTGAACCATTGTCTACAAAGCCCATGCCAGCAATCAGTGCAAATAAAGCAGATAAACCGACTGAACCCACACCAATAATGGCTGCCACATTTTCAGGAAGCTTATTGCGCCCCGCCGCCAAGAGGACAAAACCAATGAGCGGAAATAAAATTGTTAAATATAAATAACTCATCCGCGCATCTCACTAGCAGCATCCACATCCAAATGATGGAAGCGATGGTAGAACTGAAGGACGATCGCAAGACCAATACAAGCCTCTGCAGCTGCAAGGGTCAAGATCAGGATGAACATGATTTGTCCATCTGGCTGTAACCATGCACTACCTGCAAGAACGAACGCAAGCGCCGCTGCGTTCATCATGATTTCAAGGCTCATCAACATAAATAGTAGGTTGCGTCGCACCATTACACCGTAAAAACCCAGTGCAAAAAGAATGGTTGCAACGATTAAACCGTGTTCTAAAGGAATGTTGCCCATTATTCTTTTTCCTCTTTTGCACTTGGTTCACGTTTACCTAAGTGGAATGCTGCAACGAGGGCTGCAAGCAATAACATTGCGGCAACTTCTACCAATAGTAAGTAGTGAGTAAAGAGCGCTGTACCTACAGCTTTAGGTCCCACAACTTTAGTGCCCATCACCGGACCTGCGGTTGTGTAATCCGAACCAAGCATCCAGACGAGCACCAAGCCCATCAGGAAACTCATCAATGCTGGATATGCCCATGCAGATGAAGTCAGCCATTTACGTTCCTGTTCAACCGTATGTTGACCAAGATTTAGCATCATCACCACAAACACGAACAACACCATGATCGCGCCGGCATAAACAATAATTTCTAGTGCGCCAGCGAATGGCGCACCAACGATCATGAACATCCCTGCCACAGCAAGGAGGGACACGATCAGGCTTAATAAAGCATGCACAGGATTCGCGTTAGTCACCACACGAACCGTAGAAACAATGGCCACAAGTGCCATCAAATAAAATGGCCACATCATGGTAATAAGCTCCGTACGTCAACTGGTGCACTTTCACGTTGTGCCTGACCTTTATCTTTACCTGCCACTGCCATACCGGTTACACGGTAGAAGTTGTAGTCAGGATATTTACCAGGACCTGAAATGAGCAGGTTCTCTTTTTCGTAGACCAAGTCTTGACGAACGTATTCACTTAACTCGAAATCTGGTGTCATTTGAATCGCTGTCGTTGGACACGCTTCTTCACACATACCGCAGAAAATACAACGCGAGAAGTTGATACGGAAAAACTCCGGATACCAGCGACCATCTTCTTTTTCTGCTTTCTGTAAAGAAATACAGCCAACCGGACAGGCAACCGCACACAGGTTACATGCCACGCAGCGTTCTTCACCATCTGGGTCACGTGTCAATACAATACGACCACGGAAACGCGGCGGAACAATTTGTTCAGCTGGCACTTCTGGATAAAGAATAGTGTCACGTTTACGTGTCACGTGGCTGAATACCATCCACAATGAACGTACGATTGACCCGAATCCAGCTAGAATTTTATACATTTTGTACTCCCTGCTGTCCTAGGCCTGATTCATCAGAATCACAGCACCAGTCACCAACAAGTTGACCAACGCCAATGGCAAACAAATTTTCCAACCAAAGTTCATCACCTGATCGTAACGTGGACGCATTAACGAACCACGAGCCAAGACAAACATCATCACAAAGAATGCTGTTTTGATAATGAACCAGAATACTGGTGGAATAAATGGAATTTCTAGGTTAAATGGTGCTAACCAACCGCCAAAGAATAAAGTGACGATTAATGCTGAAATAAGAACTACGTTGACATATTCCGCAACGAAGAACATACCCCATTTCATACCTCCGTATTCGACGTGATAACCTTCCGCCAATTCTTGCTCAGCTTCCGGTTGGTCAAATGGATGACGGTGCGTTACCGCAACACCTGCAACAATAAAGATAATGAAACCTAGGAATTGTGGAATCACAAACCATACATCGCGTTGTGCTTCAACAATTTCACGCATGTTGAATGAACCGGCAATTGCCACCACACCCATCAGCGAGATCCCTAGGAACACTTCATAAGAAATGGTTTGAGCTGCAGAACGCAGACCACCCAATAACGCATATTTGTTATTTGAAGACCAGCCACCGAATAGCACGGCATATACTGCGATACCAGCCATTGCCATAAAGAACAACAGGCCGATGCTCATATCTGCTACGCCCATTGTCGGACTTACAGGAATCACCATGAACGAAAGTACCGCAGTTGCCATGGCAACTGCAGGTGCTAAACGGAAAGTCAGCTTATCGGCAAACTTAGGCGTCCAGTCTTCCTTGAACATGATTTTCAGCATGTCGGCAACGATCTGGAACATCCCCCCGGGACCAACACGGTTTGGACCGTAACGGTCTTGCCATAACGCAAGTAAACGGCGTTCGATGAATGACATCAACGCAGCGACAAGCACCACTACAAGCAAGATCACAATCGCTTGAATCACAGAATAAGCGATTGGCCAGTTCTCAGCCCATAGCGGTGTTTGACGTATAATTTCTTGACTCATGAATTACACTCCTACCGCGACGGATACAGGCTCTGCAAGTGAAACCGTTGGTGCAAGACCAACTGGATAACCGATATAACCTGTCGGTAAATATTCGATCACTTGAACTGGAAGGCTAATTGTCGCCTCACCTGCTTGCACAGTAATTTTTTGACCATCTTGAACGTTTAGACGCGCAGCATCCTGTTCACCTACTGCAAACATGGCTTCAGGAATACGTGATTCCATGGCCGGAGTTTTCACCGTAAATTCACCAGAAGCGAAGATATGATGCATTGGCACTAAACGGAAGCTTTCAGCATTTGCAAGTACTGCTGCTGGAGCAACGAAAGTACGTGCAGGGCGTTTAGCCAAACGATCAAATAAACGGATACCCGAATCGCCACCTTTTAGGTGACCACCCACGTGATCCTGGAATTTGTTCCAGGCTTGTGGAGAGTTCCAACCTGCAGACCATGCAAATGGAACCAGTGAAGATGGGGTTTCATTACCCACATAACCTTCCATAGAGAACGTTAATGCAGAATCGACATCGATTGGCTGTTTAGGTTCATGAACAGACAATGGTGCACGCATAGAGGTACGACCAGAGTAACGACGCGGTTCACGCGCAATCTTCAAGCCATGGACACGGTAACCTGCATCTGGTGCTACATCCTGAATGGCTTCAAGTGCCGGAACATTTTTCACTACAGATTCAATGACATCATCCAGCAAGGTCCAGGAAATCGCTTTGCCTTTTACACCGGTTTCAATGGCATGTAACCAGCGCCAAGATTCTTTGATTGCAAGTTCCGGTTTGTAGTAGCTTGGGTCATACACCTGGTAGAAACGTTGTGCACGGCCTTCTTGAGATACCACAGTACCATCACCTTCCGCGAAGCTTGCAGCAGAAAGCACGATATCTGCTTTCTTCACAGTTTCGGTTTCAGAGTGATCAAGAACAATCACGTCTTTGCCTGCAAGTGCAGCGTTGACTTGAGCAGCAGGTAAACGACGGTAAAGGTCATTTTCCACAATGATAACAGTGTCATAGTCTTGCGCAAATGCTTGCTCAAGGCTGTTACCACCGAAGATTGCAAGACCCATTGAGTTCACTTCAGGAACAGTCAAGGTCAAACCAGCATTACCCAGGTTCTGTGCCACTTGTGCAGCAGCTTCCATGATGGCAGCATCTTGTAAGCTGGTACCAGAGATGATCAATGGTTTCTTCGCCGCTTTTAAAGTGTCAGCAATGGTTTGAGCAAATGCTTTGGCATCGTCATCTAAACCAGTAACCGCTTCACCTGCAACTGCCGCAGCAACCGCAAAGCCTAAACGTGCAATATCGTTTGGAGAAGCAACCACTTCGCCAGTCGCGACGTCAGCTAAACGCGTTTGAGTCGCAGCAAGAATGTAGATTGGGGATTTTGCATCCTGACCAATACGTTGTACCGGTTCAGCCAACCATTCTTGGGTGCGGCGTTCTGCTGCCATTTCTTTGGCTTTGTTTTTCGCAGCTTGGCGAACAGATAAAGCCATACGTGGCGCAGTTTGGGTTAAATCTTCACCCAAGATGAGCACTGCATCATAACTTTCGATTTCACGCATGGTCGGGTTATAAACACCCTCGGTTTGCATGATCGATGCAGCCAATTCAACCAGGTTTTGCTCTTTTTGAGCCATACCAGTTGAGTAGTTGTCTTGACCAACAAGCTCACGCAATGCGAAGTTCGTTTCAAGCGATGCACGTGGTGAACCAATACCCAGAACTTTTTTGCCCTGAATCTTTTCAATCACGGTATCCAGTGCTGTATCCACTGAAACAGTCGTTACGTTTGCACCATCACGGAATTGTGGCTGACGTGGACGGTCTGCACGGTTCACATAACCGGTACCGAAACGGCCTTTGTCACACAGGAAGTATTGGTTTACATCGCCGTTGAAACGGTTTTCAACACGACGAAGTTCGCCATAACGTTCACCCGGAGAGATGTTACAGCCTGAAGAACAGCCTTGGCATACGCTTGGCGCATACTGCATGTCCCACTTACGATTATAACGTTCAGAGTGAGTTTTGTCGGTGAACACACCTGTTGGACATACTTCAGTCAGGTTACCCGAGAATTCAGATTCTAAAGTGCCTGATTCTGGACGACCAAAGTACACACGTGATGCATTGGCATACACGCCAAAGTCAGTACCGCCCGCATAGTCTTTGTAGTAACGTACACAACGGTAACACGCGATACAACGGTTCATCTCGTGTGCAATAAACGAACCAAGTTCCTGGTTGTAATGCGTACGTTTGGTGAAACGGTAACGACGGCGGTCGTGCTGAGTCATCACAGTCATATCTTGTAAATGACAGTGACCACCTTCTTCACAGACTGGACAGTCGTGTGGATGGTTGGTCATCAAGAATTCAACAACAGATGCACGGAAATCTTTTGCTTCTTTGTCTTCAATCGAGATGTAGGTATTGTCAGCTGCTGGCGTCATACATGACATGACTAAACGACCACGCGTATCTTCAGGATTCGCGTATTGAGTCACGGCACATTGACGGCAAGAACCGACAGAACCTAAGGATGGATGCCAACAAAAGTACGGGATATCAATGCCCAAAGATAAACATGCTTGTAGCAGGTTTTCTGAGCCATTGACTTCGTACGATTTGCCATCGACATGAATTGTAGCCATAGTCGAATTCCTTAAGCTTGTTCTACGGAGCTAACTTGAGCGGCAGCATTTACGACTTTCGCTTCAAATTCGCCACGGAAATGTTTGAGTGCGCCCATAAGCGGTTCCATTGCACCTGGAGCATGGGCACAGAAAGTCTTACCAATCCAAAGCTTACGAGTCAGTTCTTGTAAGTGATCGATATCTTCTTTCTTGCCTGTACCATCTTCCAGTGCTTTAAGCGCTTTTACCGCCCAAGGTAAACCGTCACGGCAAGGTGTACACCAGCCACATGATTCACGCGCAAAGAATTCTTCCAAATTACGAGTCGCAGACACCATACATTGAGTTTCGTCTACCACCATCAGCAAACACGTACCTAAACGTGAACCCGCTTTCATGATGCTTTCTGCATCCATCGGCAGGTCAATGTGCTCTGCTGCCAGGAAGTCAGTCGATGCACCACCTGGTAACCACGCTTTCAGTTTAAGACCGTCACGCATACCACCGGCATGCTCTTCAATCACTTCGCGTGCAGTGGTACCGAATGGAAGTTCCCAAAGACCTGGGAATTTCACCTTACCCGATGCACCGTAGATTTTGGTACCTGGATCTTTTGATTTACCTTCAGATAAACCCACATACCATTCTGGACCACGTAACATAATCGCAGGTAAGTTGTTGTAGGTCTCTACGTTGTTGACAATCGTAGGGCGACCCCAAGCACCTGCAACTTGCGGGAATGGCGGTTTGGTACGCGGATTGGCACGGCGACCTTCAAGCGAGTTAATCAATGCAGTTTCTTCACCGCAGATATAACGACCCGCACCGGTATGCACATGCATTTCGAAGTTCCAGCCAGAACCCAGGATATTTTCACCCAGGTAACCTTTGGCACGAATTTGCTCTAATGCTTCATTCAAGTATTGAGCAGCTTCGATGTATTCACCACGGATGAAGATATAACCTTGCGTTGCTTCAAGGGTATAGCCTGCAATCAGCATACCTTCGATCAATTGATGTGGAAGTTTTTCCATCAACAAACGGTCTTTAAAGGTACCCGGTTCCATTTCATCGGCATTACAGATCAGGTAACGAGGGCCGCCATCATTTGGCGCCATCAATGACCATTTAATCCCTGCCGGGAAACCTGCACCACCACGACCTTTTACAGTCGCAGCTTTAATGACTTCAAGCACTTCTTTCGGTTGCATGCCAAGGGCTTTTTTAAAGCCGGCATAACCTTCCAACGCTTCGTAATCATCTGCACTACGAACGTGTTCCTGTTTGCTCAAACGCCATGTTAATGGGTGAGTTTCTGGGTTACCGTCGCCATAAATTGGTTTTGGTTCAGTATTCATACATACTTCTCCAATAACTGTTTAATTGAAGTTACTTCAACCAAACCGTGCGTGTCTTGATCAATCATCAGGGTTGGACCTTTGTCACAGTTACCCAGACAGCAGATTGGCAATAAAGTGAAACGACCATCAGCGGTGGTTTGACCAAACTGAATCCCCAATTCACGCTGGAACGCTTCTGCCAGAGTTTCCGCACCCATCAAGAAACATGCGATTGAATCACATAATAAAATTACGTGACGACCGACCGGTTGACGGTAAATACGGTTATAGAAAGTCGCAACACCTTCAAGATCTGCAACACTCATGCTAAGCATTTGAGCAATTGCATTCATTTGTGCATCGTCTACCCAACCATTACGGCGTTGTACACACTTCAGCGCATCTAAACATGCAGCACGCGGGTACGGGTAGTGACCCATGTGATGTTCAATTTCATGGATTTCTTCCGAAGTTAAAATCCCTTCAACATTCACACGTGGCTTTTTATCAGTCAAAATCATCATAATGCGTTTACCCCTTAGCGATCCACGTCAGCCATTACGACGTCAATTGTCGCTAAATAAATGATCAAGTCAGATACAAGACTGCCATTAATCACGGAAGGCATTTGCTGTAAGTGCGTGAAAGTCGGTGTACGGATACGGGTACGGTAACTCATGGTTGACTTGTCTGAAGTCAAATAATAGTTAGACGCACCTTTTACCACTTCCGCCATTACAGATGCTTCACCTGCAGGCATTACAGGACCCCATGACACGCTTAAGAAGTGCGTAATCAAGGTTTCGATATCTTGTAGTGTCTTGTCTTTCGGTGGTGGAACAGCCAGTGGATGGTCTGCTTTGTACGCACCAGACGGCATGTTATCTAGACATTGCTTGATGATTTTCAGTGACTGTTCGATTTCACGGAAGTGAACCAGAACACGTGCATAAGCATCGCCTTCGTACTCAACCGGCACATCGAAATCATAGTTTTCATAACCGCTATAAGGACGGTATTTACGTACATCGAAGTCAATCCCTGTTGCACGTAGACCTGTACCGGTTACACCCCAAGCCAATGCAGATTTTGCATCGTATTGCGCAACATTACGGGTACGACCGATAAACACCGAGTTTTTCAATGCTGCTGTGTAGTACTCGTTCATACGCTTCGGCATCCAGTCCAGGATTTCGCGAATGAGGTGTTGCCAGTTGTTTGGAAGATCGTGTGCAGTACCGCCAATACGGAACCACGCCGGGTGCATACGGTAACCAGTAATTGCTTCGATGGCGTCATAGATTTTTTGACGGTCAGCGAACATATAGAATACTGGTGTCATACCGCCGGCATCCTGAATTGCAGTACCGATATACAACAAGTGGTTATTGATACGGAACAATTCGGACATCATGACACGGATACATTGCGCACGGTCAGGAACAGTGATTCCCGCCAGTTGCTCCACACCCATTACATAAGGCATGTTTTGCGCACAACCACCCAGGTAGTCAACACGGTCGGTATACGGAATGAATGAATGCCAGGTTTGACGTTCAGCCATCTTTTCCACACCACGGTGGTGATAACCGATATCAGGCACACAGTCTTTTACTTCTTCGCCGTCCAGCTGCAAGATCACACGGAACGCACCGTGCGCAGATGGATGGTTAGGCCCCAGGTTCAGGAACATGAAGTCTTCATCGGCGTTACCGCGTTTTAGACCCCAGTCTTCAGGAACAAAACGAAGGTGCTCCTGTTCAAAGTCCTGCTTGGCCTGGTTCTGCATATACGGTGTATATTCAGTGGCACGTGCAGAATATTCTTTACGCAGCGGGTGACCTTCCCAGTATGTCGGCAACAAGATACGACGGAGCATTGGATGCCCTTCGAAGTTGATACCAAACATATCGTAAGCTTCACGTTCGTACCAGTTGGCATTTGGCCAAATGTTGGTTGCTGTTGGAATATTGAGATCACTCTCATTCAAGGCAACTTTAATACGAATATCCGTATTACGCTCTAGCGACAACAAGTGATAGAACACAGTGAAGTCTGACGCAGGCAAACCGTCACGGTGAGTACGTAAACGCTCATCTACCGCAGACAAATCGAACAGCATCACGTAAGGACGTTCTACTTTCCGCAAGAACATTAAGACTTCTTGCACACGTGCGCGCTCAACCCAGACTGTTGGAAAGTCTTCAAAAGTCGTTTGCACAAAGAAGTTCTCACCAAATTTGGTTTTGAGCTCTTCTATAATTGCAAATGCTGGGCGTGAATCAACAGGCGTTGATTCTGGCATAGCAATGTCAGTTTCAGCCATTGGCTTGGCTTCCTATTCAATACAAATTCAGTCAACCTGAACGACAATTACACCCAGACCGGGTGCATCAATATTTTGTCGCTCGGATTATTTAATTTCATCCATAGAGCGTAAGTTTTTCACGGCAATACGTTCAGCATTCTTACGGTCACGTTCTGGCTGCATCTTTGGCTTATACACTGGCTGAAGATCCTCACCAATAACCGCTGAAAGTGGACGGCGCTCTAATTGAATTTGGTCTTGTAACAACATTAATGCTTGCAATAATGCTTCAGGACGTGGCGGACAGCCCGGGATGTACACATCGACAGGGATGATTTTATCCACACCTTGTACAACCGAATAAATGTCGTACATACCGCCAGAGTTTGCACAAGCACCCATTGAAATCACCCATTTAGGCTCTAACATTTGCTCATATAAACGCTGGATTACAGGTGCCATTTTCACGAAGCAGGTCCCTGCAACGATCATTAAGTCCGCCTGACGTGGTGAAGCACGAATAACCTCGGCACCGAAACGCGACATATCATGCACACCCGTCAAAGTGGTTGCATATTCTACGTAACAGCAAGATGTACCAAAGTTAAAGGGCCATACAGAGTTTTTACGGCCCCAGTTTACAGCTGTATGCATTACATCCTCTAAACGAGTCATGAACACATTTTTATTCACTTCTTCTTCAAGCGGATCAGTAACGATTTGACGCTCTTGAAGTGGATATTGATCAGCATTCGGATTCGCACGGGTTAATGTATATTTCATTCCCGGGTTACTCCTTAGTAGATGATGTAGTCGCAGATTTTTTCACACGACCAGATGATTGAGCTGGAATTTGACCTGTAGGATCAACAACCAACTCTTCAATAGAATTGAAGCGTGTAATATCGGCAAGGTTCATATTTGCTGAACCCACTTTCGATTTCATCACTGCCGCTTTGAGACGATCGGTTGGTGCCCAGTTTAATGCGCCTACAGCAATCGCATAAATCAAAGCAATCAATAAATCGACTACAAAAATTACAACAGTGGTAAAACCGAACCAACCTACTTCACGAACTGATGTAGCCCATGCGTAGAGATACAATGCTTCCAGGTCAAATACCACAAAGAAAATAGCAACCAAGTAGAATTTCGCAGATAAGCGGATGCGTGCTCCACCAGCACCTACCACACCTGACTCAAATTGCTCTTGCTTTGCACGGCCCCATGATTTACCCCCAAGGAGTAAAGGAACTGTGAGCATAAAGACACAAAGAAATGTAACGCCGATCACGAAGGCAATAATTGCCCAATCGTATGGAGTAATGGCACTCATGCGGGGATAACTCCTGGCAGGCCTAATTTATTAACAAAGAATGTATGTATTGGCCTTCAAATACACCAAACACAAAATTAATCCCGTCAATTGTACCTGATTTATGATTTCACTTGCTAGCTCATAAGCCTTAGTCTTTTGGATGATTTTTTCAGCATTATCGCTTTTAATTTACATCTATTCCTTTACACAACACCTTCATCGTTTTATTTAATAAAAACAGTTATTTTTATTAAATTTTCTCACATTAAGATTTTATGAGGAAATATTGCTCACTTATTTTGCAATCCAGAAATACAATTATTGTTGAATATTCTTTCGATTCTAAAAGTTCAGTTTATTTTGAGTATTTATTTAAAAAATGACAGGAATCAGAAAAATTGATTAAATTTTCCTTCCTATCATCACGGTATTAAAAATACCGCCTTTCTTTGCTTTAGAAATTACCTCATATCTTTTACATAAGCTGCTTTATTCTTGTGGTTTTTTTGCAACACTTTGACATGCGTTTAACAGTTTGTGATATTGATATTTAAAATTCAAAAAGCGAATAGACAGGAGAAACTATAATGACATTAAAATATGCCCATGAATCTGAATATTTCTTCTTTGCACAACTGTTAGTTCATCATGTGGAAAGATACATCGAGAAACACCCAGATGCTCAGGATGCCATTTTTGACCTGCGTGATATCTATGACCTTTTCCGCCAAGACTTTGCTGCAACCACCACCAATCTCGAAGCTATTTTAAACGTTGCAGATGAATACAAGGTCGAAACATTAAATGGGGACCAGAAATTGATTAGCCATTATGCCATAGATCCCAAAAACAATTCTTTGCTACTAGATCTTAATGCCGATGCACTCGCTAGCTTAAAACAGGGAAAAAGCCTGATTGAACCAGATGCCACCAGTCATGAATAAGACTAAAATGCACCGCATTCGGCACTACTGTCCCATAGTTTGCTTTAAATAAAAAAACCTGAGTCTAAATAGTTAAAATATGAGTGCAAACAAACACTTTAACTATAAATGACTCAGGTTTTGTCACATCAGAATACCGTATTTCATCAATTACTCAAACCCATTTTAAGACAAGATTTTGAACGTCTGGCTAAACTGCACCACTCTGGGCAAAAATTAAGATCAGCCACCCGCTGGGATCAGTTTGTTGCCATATTGATGTCCCAACTTTCTTGTCGGCAAAGCTTAAGAGACATTCAATCCAATCTCGAATCCCAGCAGGAAAAG
>NZ_VPCP01000062.1:0-20679 GCF_013418145.1 Acinetobacter sp. YH12201
AAAGGTCGCCCTGTGAAGCAGAAAGCAAGTGAAATCCGTGAGGAAGTCACCTAAGAGCTTTTGCTTTTAGAATCCCTGAGAAACGAGTTTCGCAAGGAGCTAGTCGAAAGTGGAGGGAGTATGTCAAGAATGAGACACCCAGCAGACGAGTAATCTACAAAATATCTTGTCATGCAAAGACTGCCCGGTCTCGTCCCTGCTGCTTTCCTGAATACATCGCCTGGTCCGCTCTTGCAATGGCTTTTTCCATGGTTTCATCAGGCTCGACGTGGATAATACCGACCGTGGCGGTGATATAGATCACTTCACCACTTTTTAGTCGGGTCGGATTGCTATGCAGTGACTGAAAAATTCTGTCGATAATCTCATGCAGGGAATCGGCATTGTCCACTTCTAGAAAGATTAGAAATTCCTCGCCACCAAAGCGAAAAATGTTGTCCGTGTCTCGAAGAGAATCACGCAGTATCTGCGCTGTATGGGCAAGAACTTCATCGCCTGCCTGATGTCCATATTGATCATTGACTGCTTTAAAATGATCCAAATCCAGTAAACCGACCGCCATTATTTTCTGGTTTTTTTCAGTACTCTGACGCAAGCTACTGAACTGATTCTCCATTCCATATCTTAAAGCCAAACCGGTTAAAGGATCATACTGCAATGCTTGGGTAATCAAATGGGTTCTAAAATAAATCAGTAGCTCCAGTAGATCATTCTGACTTTTTTGATATTGACTGACTAAAGCGGCCTCTACGCACTGATTGTCTCTGAGCTTGGAAAATATATTATGCAAATGATGATGCACCAGATAATGCACCTGCTCCAGTTCCCGAGTCTTGTCAGGATTGATTTTTTCAAATTTAGCGTGATTTGATTGAAACCATTTGCCAAAATGACACAATAAATGACTCTCTTTCTCGGAAAATTGTGGCTCGGCGGGTGTTTTTAAAACGAGATATTGAAATACTTTTTGTGCCCAAGTGATATGTAGCCGAATGCCCTCATCGATCTCGATCAGTGCTGCATTTTGAGAGTTTTTAGTGTGATGTAATTGATCCATAGAAAGAGTATCTCAAATAAGCGTATTGAATAGGTCGAACAACAGGTCATTTACAGCATTTAAAACTTCATCTCTGCCAGCATCCAGATAAACTATTGATCTAACTTTTATTTTACTTGATTTGTGGTCTTTTATTAAGTTGAATTTAAGATAAGAGCGATGTGGAAAAGTATAAATCCGAGCTGAATAAATGGACTTAGCCCGCCGATAGCAGAAAATACAGAGCCATTTGGGGCTCTCTTTCATCATGCGGTATGATGAATGATTTTTAAGCCCCTCTTTCTTAAAAGCAAAGGTTAGAATCGCGCGATACTAACATTCGGGACAGCTTTGCTCTTCACATTCTGTTCACGACTCTTTATCTAGAGTAAATACATAAATTTAAGACGGACAGTGATAATGAAACATGTTAAGAAAATAATAGCAGCAGCCTTGTCCTTACCGCTGCTATCTTTGGCCGGATGTCAAAGTATTCCCAGTTATTCAAACGATTATGCAAAATCCAGAAGCGCTGTTCAGGGGGTAGCCCTGGATGAGGCCAAAGCGCTGGATATTGGCACCCGCTTTACCTCAGCATTTAATACTTTGGGCACATCGGCTTTTGTAGAACGAGCTGGCTCGCTGTATGCCGATCCGCTGTTTATTAACGATACCCTGTCGCAGTTTTCATCCCGGCAAAATCTAGTCCAGCATTTTCAGGGCATGAACAAACGGGTCAGTAAGGTCAGTGTCAAGCTGTTAAACACCTCTTATCATCAAGATTCTGCCTATGTGCACTGGCATATGGCCTATGATTTTAAAATGTTCGGCACGACCCGCAGTATGGACTCTTTTGGCATCAGTGAAATCAAGGTTAACGAGGACAATAAGATTATTTTCCAGCAGGATTTCTGGGACCCGGCCAATGGCCTGTACCGTTCCTTGCCTTATGTCGGAGGAGCCTATTCATGGCTACTGCCTTTCAAAAAATCGCAATAGGCATGACGCTGCTGCTCGGAAGTTTTAGTTCATGGGCGCAGGCGCAAAGCTTGAATCAATGTGGCAATGGCCTGCTGATGGTGGGCCAAAAACAGGTCGGTATGGCCAGTTATTTTGCCCAAAACTGTAACCAGCCCTGGAAAGAGCAGACGATCCAGATGGACTTTTCCTATACCCAGAATATTCCCGAATGGGCATTTAAGCGTGCAGCCATACATCTGCTCAAGCGTAATGTCAAAGACCCCAACATCCAGGCCATTTTCAATCCGATCAGCGATTTGTATCGTCCGGTCAGATCAGGTGATCTGTACCGCTTGAAATACAGCCATGCCACGCAAACCCTGAGTTTATCCCTCAACCGGAAAAATTTAGGGCAGCTGCAGCATCCGCTGGCCCAGCAATATTTTAATATATGGCTTGGTCCCCAGCCATTTAGTGCTAAATTAAAACAGCAATTATTAAATTAGTATCCGTGACTATGTCCAAACATTTTATCCTCATGGTTGAAGACCATTATGAACTGGCCTCTACCTTATGCGAGTTTCTGGAAGAACATGATTTTGTGGTGGATCATGCCCGCAATCTGAATGCTGCGCGCCAGCTACTGAAACAGCAACGCTATCATATCTTGCTATTAGATATTAACTTGCCGGACGGTTCCGGTTATGAACTGTGCGAATGGCTGCGTCATGAAGAAGGTTTGGACCTGCCAGTGCTGATGCTCACTGCTCGTGATACCTTAGACGATAAACTCAAAGGCTTTAATTCCGGTACGGATGATTACTTGGTCAAGCCGTTTGACTTTAACGAGTTGGTGGTGCGAGTCAAAGCCCTGATCAAGCGTTCGCTGGGTGAAGTCTCTAGTAGCCGTCTGCAAATTCACGATCTTATCCTAGATCCGGCCAGACAGCAGCTGACCCGGGCTGGGCAGACCATTGAACTGCCTCCGATTCAGTTTAAACTGCTTAAACTGCTGATGCGCCATTCACCTAAAGTGCTGACCAAACAGGAAATCATGATGGAACTCTGGGGCGATGAAGAACCAGAAAGTGATGCTTTACGCAGTCATATTTATAATCTGCGTAAGATGGTCGACAAGCCTTTTGAGCAGAAGCTGATTCATACTATATCTGGTGTCGGTTTAAAAATCGCTTTAGACGCTTAAGCTTTTCAAGCGGAAACCTCGTTTAAATACACCACCACAATCAGTCCGGTAGTCATCGCCAGATCAACATCCTGATGGGTGCTAAGATAATACTGCCGGTCAAACAGCTCCACCCGCCAGCCCAACTGCTTGCACAGCTTCTGTACCAGTTGCAGGCCAATGCCATGTCCTTTGATTTCCAGTTGCAGCTGCTGTCCAGACAGCTCCTGGACTTTGGCATTATTCGGCAAAGGAATCCCGACCCCATTATCGGCAATCAGTACTTTATTTTTTTGCAGAATCACATCAATTTCTGTGCCTTGCGAATAGTTCAGCGCATTACGCAGAATATTGCCAAACACCATTTTGGTCATCGATGGATAAAGTTTACGCGGCTGCTCATCGAGGTCTTTTTGCAGGTCAATCTGCATGCCTTTGTTATGGCTAACGCTGTCCAGATCCTGCACCAGATTGTCCAGTAACTGGGACAGCATGCTCGGTTCTGCACTTAAAGTATTGGTGGTATTGCGGGCGATAGCCAGCAAAGTATCGACCAGCAGTTGCATGTCTTCAATGGTATTGTGCAGGCGAGTAAAGGACTTGTTGTCGCCATAGCGTGCCTGACACAGCTGCACATTGCCCTTTAAAATGGTCAGTGGCGTGCGCAGCTCATGGCTGACATCACCGGTAAACTCGCGTTCACGCTGAATAAACTCGCTTAACACCTGATGATATTTTTCTAATGCCTGCTTGAGATATTCCGCTTCCAGATTGGAGTCGGTACGGATGTCCTGAAACGGCGAAGCCTGATTTTTCTGGTGTTCCCAGTCAATATGCTCCAGCGCATTGGCCAGGCGGGTAATCGGGGAAAAATAGCGCCGCGCACGGCGATTCCACCACCACAGCACGCTATACAGCACAAACAGGCTGACCATTAGCGGTGCTAGGCCAAACAGCCAGACCAGCTTGTTGACGTTGCTTTCACCAAACACCAGCAGCACATGCTGTCCGTCTTTTTCACCATAAACGGTCATGCGCTCCTTGCCATCGACAAAATGCCGGTTCACCCCTTGCTCAAGCTGCATGTGGCGAAATTGGACCGGCGGCACATCGTTCCAGCGGTAACCATACAGGTTTTTGGTGTCGGGCAGTTCAGCAGCTGGATTACGTTCCAGCCGCTGCCAGTAGTGTGACATTTCCTGTTCCAGCGCAGTTCTGAGCAAGGAACCCTTGATTACCCAGGCACTACAGGCAATCCCGATCACCACAGACAGGGCAATGAATCCGATTTGCAGCCAGTAGTAGCGGTTAAACACCTCACCCAAAGGATGATCGCGTTTGTCCCTAAACAGCCTTAACATTGGTCTATTCCCCGCTGGCCCATCCGATTCATCGTTCAATTATATGACTTTTTTCTTAAACAGAAAGTGGCCGATCACCCATTCACGACCATGGTCATAACCAAATAGTTCGGCACAGGCCATAAAGAAAATTCGCCAGCGCTGCCACCAGATTGCAGCATCTGCACCATAGGTCTGTTCAAACAGGGGCTGCAGCTCGACTTGCTTTTGGTCCATATTCTCCAGCCAGGCATTTGCGGTGCGTTCATATTGGGTGCCTGCCCATTGCCAGTGCTGTTCCAGCTGCAAATGCTGCTGGAAATGCAGGAAGGTTGAGGCTGCAGGCATCAGACCGCCACTAAAGAAATATTTTGACATCCAGTCAAATTCATTTTTCACTTCAAACGGATAATGCAGGAAACGGTGACAGAAAATATGGCACCACAGCAAGCCATCTGCTTTCAGCCAGGTGCTGATATTTTCAAACAGTTTTTGGTAATTACGTACATGTTCAAACATTTCCACCGAAACCACACGGTCGAAAGAAGCGGCTTCCAGTTGCAGTACATTGACGTCGCAGGTCATCACCGTCAGGTTTTCTAGTTTTTTCAGATTGGCCTGTTCTTGAATGTACTGGCGTTGGGTCGAGGAGTTCGACACCACAGTAATGCGAGCCTTGGGATAATGTTCCGCCATGTACAAACTGAAAGAACCCCAGCCACAGCCTATTTCCAGAATATCCTGTCCATCCTGCAACTGTGCACGCTGGCAATAGCTGGCCAGTGCCGCTTCTTCCGCCTGATCCAGTGTGGTATGTGCGTGTTCAAACAGGCTGGCGCTGTATTTCAGACGTTTGCCCAGTACTGCCTGGAAAAATGCGGTGGGCAGTTCATAGTGCTGCTCATTGGCTTTGTCGGTCTCGATGGCAATCTCGCTGTTTTTTAGCATATGCAGCACATTCATATAGCGCTGTGCCGCCAGTGCCGGGTCGAAGCGTCCTTCCTGTGCCAGGCGTTTTTTGCTTAAAGTACGAATGCCGGTCCGAATCACCGGATCGGGCAGTTTGCCACTTTCGATCAGTTTTAAAGATTGTTGAATCATAAAGTCCATGTATTTACCTACTCTTTGGGTGGCCACGGAATAAACATTGAAGTTCGTCGTTGATAGTCTTTATAGTTGTCGCCGCGATGTGTCAGCGCCTGTTGTTCACTAAAGGGAATACCGGTGATGTAGTACAGAAACAGCCACATCAACAGTGGATACAGCCATAATTCATAAACACCTGCCCCTAGACCGAGGATTGGATAGGCAAACCAGTGCAGCCATTCAAAGAAATAGTTTGGATGGCGTGAATATCTCCATAAGCCTTGGTCCAGGGTTTTGCCTTGGTTTTGTGGATTCAGTTTGAAACGGTAGAGTTGCTGGTCGGCCGTGCTTTCCCCCATCAGGGCCAGCAGCATGATCATGCCTGCCACAAATACCGTAGCCTGTGTCCAGTCATTCCACTGCTGGATTGGAATGCTCAGTAGCTCAAGCATCGGATAGGAAAACAGCACCACCAGACCGGCCTGAAACATAAAAAAGGCCAGAAAACCGAGATGCTGATAATCGCCCATGGCCCGGCGCATATTGGCATAACGGGTATCTTCTGCAGTTTCATTGGCATAACGGCGCAGTAGATGCCAGGTCAGGCGTAAAAACCAGATGCCGCTAAACACGCCCAGAAAAACCCGAACCAGCAGCGGTGCAGTTTCCATGACCCAGGCCGAGATAATGACGTTGAGTGCAATACCAAAGCTCCAGGCCACATCGACCAGTCCGGCACGCTGGTTATAGGTCACCAGCAGCCAGCTACAGAACATGATAAAGACATTCAGCACCAGTAAATTCAGCAGCATGTCAGCCCTCCTGTTTTATCTCGGCTTAATAAGCACTGGCTTCGAACAGCAGATGCACATCACTGATCACGCCTTCGCGGAAGCCACCTTCGCAATAACACAGATAAAAATCCCACATGCGGATAAAGCGCTCATCAAAGCCGAGTTGCAGCACCTGATCACGCTGCTCCAGAAAACGCTGACGCCAGCAGTTTAGGGTTTGGGCATAGCTCTGACCGATATCTTCCAGATGCTTGAGACGCAGTTTTTGTTCGGAAGCGGCTTGGGTCATGACACTAATACAGGGAATAAAACTGCCCGGGAAAATATAGCGCTTGATATAGTCCACGGTATTCAGGGCTTTGGCATAGCGTGCATCTTCAATGGTAATGGCCTGAATCAGGGCCAAACCGTTCGGTTTTAGCAATTCACGGCATTTACGGAAATAGGTCGGCAAATACTGCTCACCTACTGCCTCGATCATTTCAATCGACACCAGCTTGTCGTATTTGCCTTCCAGTAGACGGTAATCTTTCAGCTGGACAGTGACGCGATGTGATAGTCCGGCTGCAGCGACCCGGGCCACGGCTTCATCATACTGTGCCTTGGAAATGGTGATGGTGGTGACTTTACAGCCATACTGCTGCGCGGCATAAATGGCAAAACCGCCCCAGCCACTGCCAATTTCGACTAAATGATCCATCGGTTTCAGCTTGAGTTTCTGGCAGATCAGCTCTTTTTTATAATCCGAAGCCTGTTCCAGACTCATACCCGGCTCTTTAAATACCGCACTGGAATACATCATGCTGCTATCCAGGAACAGCTTGAAAAAGTCATTGCTCAGGTCGTAATGCTCGGCAATATTTTTGCGGCTGCCATCAATCGAATTCTTGCGCGATTTGTACCAAGCCTTTAACAGCAACTGGCTGGCCTTGGCCACTGCATTCTGATTCATCCGGTCCAGTACATCGCGGTTACGTGCCAAAATGCGGATGACATCCACCAGATCTTCACTGCTCCAGTAACCGCGGATAAAACCTTCTGCCGCACCAAGCACACCATTACGGAACAACAGTTCCATCAGACGGGTATCATGCACCTGAATCACGGCCTGCAGATCACTGTTTTCGCCGACTGTCCCGTTCCAGACGCCTTTAAAAATCAGCTGACCATGCCGCAATTTCAGCAAATGACGCAATATCACTGGCAGTGTGCTTTGCTCTCCCATTAACAGTGTTTTCATCGCAATGTGTTTCCTTTTTCTTTTTTAGGATGTCGGTAAAACGGAATTTTCTTTTTCCATAAACGGAAGGCATGCAGATAAATTCCGCTGACCATCCTGAAGGGTTCAAGAACTTTCAACACAGCATAGCGATACTGCTGTGAAGGAACCGTGATGGCCTGCAGAGAAAATTTCAGGGTGGCATCAAATTGCAGCACGCCCTGCTGAAACAGCTGCATATGAATCACGTTCTGCTGATCAGAGAAGCTGAAGCGCCAGCGGTAATCCAGTACCATCGGCATGAACGGTGATACATGAAAGGCCTTTTTAAAATCAAACTGGTGACTCTGGTACGGCGCATATTCAGTTGCATTGTGCCGGCAGTCATGGATATAGACCTGACGTTCATTCCACGGTGTATTGGTAATTTCACTCAGTACAAAGAGCAATTGGTCGGTGGCATCAAAGACCAGATAAAACACCACAGAATTAAAGCGAAAGCCGAGTGTGCGTGGCAAGGCCAGAACCCGGATAGACGCGGCATGCGGTAATAGGTAGTTTTCCCGCTTGATCAGCAGGCGTGCGACCTTCTGCCGAATCGAACCACATTCCATGGTCAGAAAATCCCGCTCATCCAGGGTCAGGAAATTCCAGTGTCTGGAAGACCAGAGCCAGGATTTTTGGGTAAAGCTTGAGAGTTGATCCGGATCAAACCAGAGATAGGTCAGTTGGCTCTCAAAAGCATGGGCTTTGGGCAGGTAACGGCGATGCCGGATTTCGGCAGCGGCGATCGCCAGTGGATACATCTGCATCATGCGCTCCTAGCTGCCTGCTCGGTCTGCTGCAATAGCTGATCGACTACCCATGAAGCGCTACGTGCCCCATCCTCATGAAAGCCCCAGCCCCAGTAAGCGCCACAGTAGGAGGTGCGGTTCTGAGTATTGACCTCGGCCCAGCGTTGTTGTGCTTCAATCGCCGGGGCATCAAACACCGGATGACGGTAATGCCGTTCTACCCAGACTTTTTTAGGATCCAGGGCAAAATTAGGATTCAGGGTGGCAAAGACCTGGGTTTTGCATTGCAGGTTTTGCAGCTGGTTCATCCAGTAACTGAAACCATAGTGCATACCACTGTGCTGGAATGGGGTCTGTTCGGTGGCCTGACTCGGGGTCACATGCACATGCCAGCTGGCCCATTGGCGTCTGGATTTTGGCATGATGCGGGTATCAGAATGCACCACCATGCGGTTATCCTGATAGCGGAACTTGCTCAGTACGTCCAACTCCTGCGCGGACGGGTCTTTCAGTAACTTCAGGCTGTCATCAGCATGGCTGGCAAATACGACCCAGTCAAAACGTTCGCTGCCCTGTGTTGTTTCAACCAGCACATCATTGGCACTCCGCGAGACATGTAGAACGCCGGTCTTGCGGAAGATAATATTGGCCTGGGACTGAATCGCACGAACGTAGCGAGCCGATCCACCCTTGACTGTGAGCCATAACGGTCGGTCTTTCAGTTGTAACATGCGATGATGCTGGAAAAAGCTCACCACAAACTTATAGGGAATTTGTCCGGCTTGTTCCACCGGACAGGACCACAGCGCCCCGCACATCGGATAAAGATGTTCCTGACGGAAGGCTTGGGAATAGCCATGCTGATTCAGATACTCATCAATACTGAGCTGTGCATCGACTTGTTCCACATCCAGATCTTTATTGGCGGCATAGAAACGGAACAGATCCGACAACATCGCGCGAAAATCAGCATTCAGAAAATTTTGTGGGCGGAAAAGCAGGGAGAATTTTTTTGAAGGATTGTACTGTAAGCCGCTGACCTGATTATTCACCGAAAAGCCCATGTCACTGCTTTGTGATTGAATTCCAAGTTCTTTCAGCATGGCGCAGAACAGCGGATAGTTATGCTCATTAAACACAATAAAGCCGCTATCCACCGCGACCTGTTCACCGTCTATATTGAGCTGATGGGTATCGGTATGACCGCCGAAGTAGTTATTCTTTTCAAAGACCGTGACCTCATGCACTTTGCTGAGTTTCCAGGCAGCATACAGACCGGAAATACCTGAACCAATAATTGCAATTTTCATGGTGATTCCTTCGATTGAATTTTGTGAGTGCCTGTCGTAGCGGCTTTTTTCTGTTTTCGAGCTTGGCTAATTTTACTGGCTTCATAGACCCGTGCTGGAATTGGCTTGAGTCCCCAGACCAGCCCGAACCAGGACATGAGTTTCAATAGGTAATAGGTCACATCAATTTGCCACCAGTAAAAACCTTGCCGGGTACTGCCAGCATAATAATGATGGTTGTTATGCCAGCCTTCGCCCAAGGTAATAATGGACAGAAATAAATTGTTGCGGCTGTGATCTTCAGTGTCAAAATCCCGGCTGCCATAATGATGCGCCAGTGAATTGATACACAAGGTGGCATGGATCAGTAACACGGTAGAGATGACAAAGCCCCAGACCAGCAATTGCAGGCCGGACGTATCGAGTTGCGGCCAGGTGATGGCCAGCCATTCCCCTAGTGCATAAATTCCGCCTGCGGTCAGCAGCACCACAATTAAACTGAAACGGTCCAGCCAGATCAGTTCCGGATATTTCAGCCAGTCCTTAATGACTTCTTTACGCGTGGCAAAATTATATTCATTTAAAAACCAGCCGACGTGGCTGTACCAAAAACCATGCGTCGAGGAATGCGGATCTTGCAAGGTATCGGTATAGCGGTGGTGATAACGGTGATGCGCCGCCCACCATAGCGGACCACGCTGTGCACTCATGGTGCCAATCAGCACAAACAGGAACTGCACCGGACGCGAGGTCTGAAAAGTTTTGTGTGACAGATAGCGATGGAAAAAAGCGGTGATGGAAAACATGCGGATCAGGTAGAACAGCAGCATAAATCCCAGCGCAAACCAAGACACTCCCACCCAGAACACGGCGAGACAGGCCAGATGTAATAGAATAAAGGGTAAAATCCTCAGCCACTGAATCTTACTGTTTTCAGTTGTCAGTGTTTTGGGCTGTGTGGGTGTAGACCAGCTGTCTATCCATCGCATCAGACTTTTCAACATGGACTCATCCTACTTTCAAGCGATTGTCTTTATTCTATTTGATGAGTGTAATCAGTCAGATATGAATTTTATGTGAAGTAAATAAAAAAAAGCCGAACTGTGTAGAGAGCGTGGTCAGTTCGGCAAAAGGGTAACAGATTAATGCGGCAATTTGATCAGTTTTGTCACGTCATAACCATAATGTTTTGCAGTTTCCAGATAGGATTGATAAGTGGCTTCATCCAGTTGCGGTTCACGCGACAAGATCCACAGGTATTTGTTACTTGGCCCACCTACCAGTGCCACTTTATATTCTGGGTCTACTCGTAATACCCAGTAATGACCTTTGCTAAATGGCATCCATCTTAAAGCTTGAGGCAAAAAGCTGACCTTCAGTTTGCTGTTGCCCTTATTTTGCGGATAGGCAATACCTTCAGAGCTGATCATCTCACCATTGGCAATCCGGCAACTATTCAAAACACGCATGGTTTGATCGGTATTAACGCTATATTGTGCAGAGATATTCGAGACACATTTACGCTGAAAATACATCGGTAAATGCGCAATTTCATACCACTTGCCTGCATACTGCTCGATATCTACCTGATCGACTGCCTGAGGTGCAACAGTTTCTGCTCGAGTCGTTGTACTTAAGCTGATGATGGCAAGTGCTGTCGCTGCAAAAACAGATTTAAATAGCATCTTCATTTTTTAGCCTTGTTGTATTCTAGGCTTAAGATAACCTAGGTGGGTGTGAACAAAGCGTGAAGACAAAATGGTGAAATTCAGTATTAGTGATTGAATAATTTAAGCTGGATTAATCTTATTGTCCGTACAATAACTCTATCAAATGGAGCGTAAAACTGTAAGCATTCGCTGAGCCCCACTTTTTTATCTGCTCAACATCACGATACTGTCCACGTAAAATGAACTGGACAGCTATTTATGGATTTAAGGACAGTCAGATAAGGTATATACTTTACAACAACAGCTAGACTCACCTAGGAGCAGGCAAATGCCTATCAAATTTGTAATCCGATTCACTAGTATTTTAGTTTCATTATTAATTTTGGCTGCTCTTGTCAACCAGTTTTTATTTTCAAGTCAAGTAACAATTGACGTATGGATCCTTTCATTCCCCATTATTGTGGGTGTTCCAATTTTTGCATCTATTATCTCTGCAACAGATAATGAATTAAATCGATCCCACTAATTAGTGTATTTACATGAATTGATAAAGTAGTGATCTAATCGCTGAAAAATTCATTATAAATTATAAGATGTAATGCCAGTCAGTTAAGAAATTGACTGGCATTTTCTTGGATATTTCTGTGGTTTGATCATAAACGTCCGCAGCATCCTCTGTTACAAGAGAAGTTTTATCATTTAGTAATAAAAAACCATTTATCATCATATTGATTTACTTCAATTTTTTATATTTAAAATTGAAATGCTAAATTTTAATTCTGTATAAGAGTTTTTTGAGTTCAAACTATTGGATCTACCATACTATTTTACGCTGCAGGTATTTACAGATTTCCTTTCTTCAACTGAATTAATAAAATTTCCAATCAGGAATTCACTTTGTCTTAAGGAGTCACGATGGTCGCCTTCTTTCAAAGGATAAAACGCAATAGGTTTTCCTACCTGGCAGATTTGTTGATAGTAGGCATAAGTACCGCGTGAATCCACTAACTGATCTTTCTCACCCTGAACAACCATAACTGGCACAGTGGGTATCATATTCTCAATAGACTGCTTCTTTAAATAATTGGTCAAAGGGGCTAGATTTACATTCGGTTTAAAGACAGTTTTAGAGGCTTGCTTCAGATCAGATTGTAATTCTGATAAACAGCGACCGCGTGCCAGATTAAGAATTTCCCCCATTTCTGGGCTAACTAAATTCGCTGGAGCAAGATTAGGATCTGCAGCTTCCGCCCCGAGAAGAACGATTGGAAAAAATGCTGCAACACTGGTGTCGATTTGAGAGTGAGTTGCCACATATTCCGCAATTCCTTCATATTGATAACCGCCTGGAGCAAGGGCAATTGCCCCACGTAAATTAAGTTCAGGTGCGTCTTTTGTCCATATGCCGCAACAGCAAGAGATGCAGCACCTCCTTGGCTATGCCCCATGACATACCAATTTTTATTAAATTTATAAGGCTTTAAATAGTGAGTTGCCCTTACAGCATACACTACAGTATGCAATTGACTTTGAGCATTCATATAGGGATGTCCACTGGGTGTACCTAAACCCTGATAGTCTGGTGCGACTACTGCATATCCACGAGCAAGCCAGGCATTCAAAGCTTTTGCCGCTATTTGTTGATAAATATGAACAGGTCCATCCACATAATCACTCGAGGGAGCACAAGTATCGGCAACACCTGTTGTACCATGCGCCCATGCTAAAATAGGCCAACCTTCTTTTGGCGCTTTTCCTTTGGGTAGTAAAATAAATCCAGAAGCTACAATGGGTTCTGATTGTATGCCGCGACTTCGATAGGTAATTAAGAAGCGTTGTGATGCATTTGAAAATAGATCGGTATTTTGTGCTTGTATGGATAACAAAGTGCCGGGGTTTGTACTTGCCACAGTCGGTAAGTGAGCTGTATCGTGAGATGATATTAGTGGAGAGGCAATTGCAGATGTAGAACCTAAGCAGATGCAACCTAACGTCATATTCAGAACATGATTTACAGGCTCGATTTTTTATTTTAATCATGAGAATGCACTCCATTTTTATAAATTTAATTTTGAATATATGAGTATTTTCACTACCATATTTGATCACAATCCATTGTGAAAATTTTGTAATAAGGTAATAGCCCTCAAATGAGGGCTATTACCTATAAGCACCATTATATTAAGTGATACTAAGCTCTAATCTCATACAAGTTAGAGCTTTTATTTTTCTCAGCTTAGTTACCTCGATAGGTTGAATATCCATAAGGGCTAAGCAGTAATGGAATATGGTAGTGTTTTACTGAACCATCTGTTTGGAAAATCACCGGAACTTCAGGGAAGAAAGAATTTTGATTATTTTTCTTAAACCAGTCTCCTGTTTTAAACGTGACTTTGTATATTGCATTATCTAAAGTTTTATTTTCTGGAAATAATGCCGTTACGCGGCCTTGCTCATTGGTTTTAGCTTCTGAAATCTGTATCCATTTTCCATTTTTCTGTTCTTCCAAAGTAACCTTTACATCAGGTGAAGGCAATCCACTTTCCAAGTTAAGTACATGCACACTTAAAGGATTTTGCGCCATTACCCAACTTGAAATAAATAAACTTCCAGCGAATAAAAATAACTTGTTCATATGAATTTATCCTGAATTAAATTGATTTAAATTTGTTTGAGTGTGATTTCTATACCCAGTTGTGCGCATTGATCATCTTGAATTGACCCACCTGCACCGGCTACACCAACTGCACCTAATAACTGACTTTTATAAACGATGGGCACTCCTCCACCTAAAAGTAATAATTCAGGTAAGCTGGTTAAATTCTGTGAATCAACATTCTTCTGGGCATTACGCATAAATTGTAAGGTAGTCACCTTGCTTGAATATGCGGTAAAAGCTTTCCTTTGCGCTGCGATTAAATTATGTATACCCACAGTTTCATGCCGTTGACTTGCCAGGACATTGCCACCCTGATCTAAGACCACTACAGCCGCAGGTTTAGCAGTAGTGCTACATGCTTGCATGACATTGGTTGCCAGTTGATTGGCGAGGTTTAGATCCATGACATAGCTGGTTTTAGGAGCTGAATATGTGATTGAACTAAATAGAAGTACTGGAATAAATAGAAGTTTTTTCATCATTTCTATTAAGCTAAATGAAGAGATAAATTAGCTTATATAAAATAAACTCACTATTGCATGACAATCAGATTACGAATTTGTAATGTAGGGATAGACAAATCCATATAATATTATTTAGATGCAGATACTTATTATTGAAGATGAAACCAAAATTGCTGAATTTCTAGCAAAAGGTTTAAATGAATCCGGCTATTTAGCCAGTATTGCTCATGATGGATTAACAGCACTCAGGTTGTTTGAAGAAAAAAACTTTGATTTAGTAATTTTGGATGTCATGTTACCTGAAATTGATGGTTGGCAAGTATTAAAGACCCTAAGGACTTTTTCTAAAATTCCGGTACTTATGCTGACTGCGAAAGATCATGTTCTGGATCGAGTTAAAGGTTTAGAACTAGGTGCAGATGACTATTTAATTAAGCCTTTTTCTTATATTGAGCTATTGGCACGGGTCAAAAGTCTGTTACGACGCAGTGTAAAAACAGAGTCTGAATATTATCAGGTTGAAGATTTAATTTTATATCGGTTTGAACGTACTGTTTATCGGAACCAACAGAAAATCGACTTAAGCGCTAAAGAATTTTCACTCTTAAACTTATTAATGCAACATCAAGGTGAGTTGTTAACCCGATCGCAAATTGCATCTGAGGTATGGAATATTAATTTTGATACGGACACCAATGTGGTAGATGTCGCTATTCGCCGCTTGCGTGCCAAAATTGATGACCATTTTCAGCCAAAATTAATTCATACTGTTCGCGGTATGGGATATCGTTTAAGCGTAAATAAATGAAAAATCAGCTAATGCAGCTCAGCTTAACAACACGTTTAAGTATTTCCTTCAGTATTGTTTGTTGCACTGTATTTTTTGCTATTGGTTTACTTTCTTATCACAACATGCAACACCTATTAGCCAAACAACGGGATCAGAATTTAACTGCACGTGTTGAACGCATCGAAATTTTTTTACAGGATCAAGAAAGTTTTCAGATTTTAGTTCAACACCCTCGTCTGTATGAAAACATGCTGGGGAAAGAAGATAATCTTTTAATCTTAAGAAACCAACAACACGCCTTAATTGAGATTAATCCACTGAAAGTTGCTATTCCCACTATGGCGGAATCAAAAACCATTACCTTTCTGGATAATCAATCTAAATTTGCCACAACCCGTTTGGCTTATAAAACTGTTATTTTTAATAATCAACATTACCAACTGATTGCTGGCACACAACTTGATGAAGCTCAATCTACTCTAGATCAATATTTACGGAAATTGATTCTTTATATTTTATTGGGCATTGTCATGGCAAGCCTGCTCGGACGTTGGGTGGGTCTGTACTTACTCAAATCTTTAAATAATTTGATTGAGCAAACACATAAAATTCAGGGCACTCACCCACATCAGCGAATCGAAACTAAAAGTACTACCGTTGAAGTTGAGCAACTCCGTTCAGCAATGAATGCGATGTTAGAAAAAATTCAAATTAATTATGATCAATTGGCCCGGTTTTCCGAAGATATTGCCCATGAACTAAGAACCCCCTTAAATAATTTAATGGGTCAAACACAAATTATGCTCATGCAATCTCGATCACCCCAAGAACTGGAGCAGCTTTTATATTCTCATCTTGAGGAATATGAACGACTCAGTAAGATGATAAACAATATGTTGTTCATCGCTCGTTCTGAACACAGCGATTATATTATTGATAAAGAAAATATTGATTTATCCAACCTTATTTTAGAATTGGTGCATTATTTTGAATTCTTAGCTGAAGATAGACAAATGAAATTTGTTTTGGAGTTAGAACAAGGAATTCAAATATATGGTAATGAAGATTTATTAAAAAGAGCGCTATCTAATCTTCTAATCAATGCCATTGATTATGGATTCGAAAACCAAGACATTGTAATTACAACAAAATCTACAGCAGACTATGTCGATATTGAAGTGTTAACTAAAAATATTTTTATTGATAAACAGCATTTGAATCATTTATTTGAGCGTTTCTATCAAATTGATAGTAGTCGACATTCCAAAGCAAAAACTGGTGGTTTAGGGCTATCAATAGTTAAATCCATCATGATGTTACATAATGGGGAAGCAAATGTACATAATAGTCAACAAGGGGTTGTCTTTCGTTTAAGGATTAAATATTAAGCGATTATTGAAAAATTATAAAAATAAGAATTTGATCTTGTGGATGTTTTAGACCATCTAAAATTAACTTGAATCTCTTATTCTTGTTCCTAATCTACTAGTCACTCCTGTTGCTAGTAGACTACTACTTTAATTAAAATTAGGTATTTCACTCACTGGATATATTAATGTTAATGGATTTGATGTTAATGAAATAAAGCCGAAACGCTGATAAAACTCCATCGCTTTTTGATCTTTGGCATGTATGACAACAAAATTAACACCAATAATTTGAGCAACTTTTGAAACTTGTTTAAGAGCATGTGCTAAAAGCACTTTTCCAATTCCTCGCCCCTGAATTGGTTGATCAACGGCAAAGCGACCTACAACCACACAAGGGAGTGGATAACGAGGTAATCGTTTAGTGAGAACAGCATCAACTACATCGAATCCTATAGAGGCACTTGATAGACAATAAAATCCTTTCACCTGTGTATCATCGTCATCAATCGCTACATACGTTTTACTTGTTCCTGATTTCTGATGTTGGGATGCGTATTGTTTTATGAACTTATTTAAATCATCTTGCCCACAATTAAATGATTTTTTTTGATGATGGGCTTGTAAAACCTCAATCTTCATCCAATAAACTCATTAAATTTTTCATCTCATCATTTGCAGGGCGTGGGTTTTCAAGCATGTTCATTAACATATCACGATCAGCATTATTCACTTTTAACTCATGATTAGATTTAAGTAATTCTTTTGCTCGTTCAAATGAGGATTGGATCATAAAGGAACTCACACTGAGACCCAATAAATTCGCAGCTTGTTCAATCACATTTTTTGCATCTACTGTTGACCGAACATTGATTCTTTCTGTTGCTAAGTTAGCCATATTTTTTACCAATAAGTACATCAGTTTGATGTACAAATTATAGCAGATTAAGGTAGTGCTTCAAGATTCAAATTTACATATTTTGTTTTGAAATATTTGAATGGAAAATCAGTGGGCTACTATGAACCAAAAATGAGTAGAATTTAGTCCTACCCTTGGTTCGGGGGATTTTTTCTGACATCTCGTAATTATTAATATAGAGTCAAATTTGAAGGCTGATATAAGCTTAAGCTTTGTGCATATGTAAAAAAATCATCATTCCTGAAATTAAAAACATCAATATTATTATTACAGAACTATATAATCGCATTCATTTACTGGTCAAATTTATCGGCCAATTAGATTAACTTTGTTTGGTTATAATTACAATAAAATATATAAATCAGTCAGATAACTAGATTTTTAATAAGATAATTAAATATACATATAAAAACTTGATTACTCCTGTTTTTAGGGTATAGTTAACTCAACTAGAAAAAAGTCTTGTTTCATTAAATCTCTCTTAAGTATCGTCGTTTTATTCATAATTCTTCGTTTTTTTCAGATTTTAAGTTTCATTATTTATTATTTTCAAAGTTATATTCAGTCACTAAAATGACTAAAAATTATTAAAAAATCAGTAGGATTTATTATGTCAAACTCAAATGTTGTTAAAGGTACCGTTAAGTGGTTCAATGAAACTAAAGGTTTTGGTTTTATTCAACCAGAATCAGGTCCAGATGTTTTTGCGCACTTCAGCGAAATTGCCAACTCAGGTTTTAAAACCTTATTTGAAGGCCAACAAGTTGAATTTAGTATTGCTCAGGGTCAAAAAGGCCCGAATGCAGTCAATATTGTTGCCATATAAGCACTAATACGAGTTGAAAAAGCACTACTCAGTGCTTTTTTAATTTTAAAGAAAAAGTTGTTTTTCCATATTGGAAAAAAAATCATAAAAATAGGATACAAATTGTTAAAAGTTAATGAATTAATTGCAAAATCTAAAAATGGTACTGAAATTATCGTTTCTTTAATTCCTTTAAATAAAATGCAGAATACACGTCAAGGTTTTAAAGAAATTGAAGTGGGTAAAAGAGTTTTGCTGGAATCGGGAATTGAGGTAGATTTAAATTTAGATGGTCGTACATTTTATACGTCTTTAAATCAATTATTTAAGCTAAATCAAAAAGTTATTTAAAAAATAATATATTGCTTAATTAATTGAATAGCCGCTCTGCCATAATCTTATTAAAGGTAAACTAATGTTTAAACAAAATCTAAATGTAAAAGACCAATTCGGTATCAAATATTCTATTCAGGCCACGGTTGAGCGCCATTTTAGTGCTAGCCAGTCTTGTTCCCATGTCAAATATATTACTGTGGATGGTGAAGATATTCGCCCCAGCTTTGAAATGTTTTTCCAAAGTACTTCTAGCGGAAAAATTTTCAAGATTATTTAAGTCAATGAACTACTCGCAGCTAAAGCAACGAGTTTCCATATGTGGTTAATCTCGCATACCCGATCCACTGGCTCAGAATTAACTTCTGTTTCTGAGTTAGATATGCTTCAAATTTAACACCTGAAATTATCAGTAAATTTACTATTTAGATACTTGAATCCAATACTATTTTAGCTAAAAAAAAGCCAAAAATCTAAATAATATCTATATATTAACATTTTATATATTTTATGATTGATATAATAATTTTAAATTTCTAGTGGCTTAACTCGCCCTTAAAAGAGCGAGAATGCGCCACTAAATTTGTTCAAAATTTCAAAGCCATTCTTTGCTGTCATCTGCAACAGGCGTTCCATGCATCACATGCTGAATCATGGCATAGGCGATACTGCCCTTGAACGGAATCTCAGGGAACTGATCAAATTTGAAAAATTGCGCATCGCTGAGTTCATTTTCTTGAATCTGAATTTCCCCTGCGTGATATTCTGCCTTGAAGGCCATCATCAGATTGCTGGGAAACGGCCACGGCTGACTGGCTAGATATTGAATATTTTTGATTTGCAGCCCCACTTCTTCCAGCGTTTCACGGCGTACTGCCTCTTCCAAGGTTTCTCCAACTTCGACAAATCCGGCAATCAGGCTGTACATCTGGGTTTTGTTGCGGGCATTTTTTGCCAGCAGAATTTCATCTGTACCTCGGGTAATGATAGTAATGACACAGGGATTCACACGCGGATATTGGTTATAGCCACAGGATGGACAGACCATGGCATACTGGGTGGCATGCTGCTCGGTGGCGTGACCACATTTACTGCAAAAGCGGTGATTACGGCGCCATTCCAGTAACTGTACCGCACGGCTGGCCTGTTCAAACTGTAGTTTGCTCCAGACTTGCACCAATTGTCTGATCGGCACCAGCTGATAACCTTCCGGCACCGGTTCATCTTCTTTCAGATCACGGGCAATGATCTCGCCATTTTCCGACAGGTTCAGGTCGTGCTGCAGTCTTTCTACCTGCGGCAACTGAAAATGGTCATCCACCAGTAATTGCTGCTGTCTAAAAATATACGCTTTTGAATGCATGCTCATACGATCCCCTGATTAAAAAAAATCCCATACAGAGGGGTGTATGGGACAAAACTAAGGAAGCTTACATGGAGTAACTTCTACCCAGATACTAGGCGCAAGCTGCCTGAATTACAACCATAATAATTTGTATCTTTTTGATTAAAATCACATAATTTTCACACCACCTATGAATTAAGGAATCATTGTTATTATTCTGGCCACCAGCCTGCTGTTTTTTGGTAGCAGTCAGTACGTCAACCATGACTTGCTGGTTGCCTGCTGGATGACAATTACCGTATTCTGTTTTGCTGACTATACCCTTTCCGGCAAAAAGTACATTCTATTTATTGGTTATGTTGCCTGTGCCCTAGGCTTTTTAACCAAAGGTTTAATTGGTGTGCTCATTCCAGGTATGGTGATTTTGCCTTGGGTACTATTTACCAAGCAATGGAAAAAAATCCCATCCCTGTTACATCCAATTGGTTTACTGATTTTCGTGTGCCGCAGCAAGCGGCGTAAGAGATGAGGGTATGGCCCCTCGCTATCGGCTTGCAGGAGCAGGTAGCAAACCACCATAAGCGGCTTGGATCAAAAGTCCCGGTCGTGAGCGTTATGGAAAAGGC
>NZ_VPCP01000063.1:0-20510 GCF_013418145.1 Acinetobacter sp. YH12201
GTGATGGCATGGAGTGCTGAAGGGTTAAATCTAAATTCTCAGATAAAGTCATAAAAAAAATGAGCGTATTTATATACACTCATTTTTACAGCATTTTGCTAAATGTTGCTTAACTGACTGGCATTACCCAATTGGGAGGTTTTTATTATGAATCAAGGATTATTTCGAACCTTTAATCCCGGCTTGCAATAACAACGCACCTAAACCACCAATTTTGTTTTCTTGTGGTTTAGCCGCTTGAGGCTTTTTATGACCTTGTGGGCGGTCGCCTTGAGGACGTGCATGCTGTGGACGTTTAGCTTGAGGCTTACGTTCACCACGTTGTTCATTCTGAGCATTGTCACGGCGTGGCTGACGTGATGCTTTAGCCGGTGCTTCCGAACCTTCAGGACGCATCGACAGGTTCACACGGTTACGTTCAGCATCGACAGTGAGCACACGTACTTGCACGATCTGACCCGGTTTCACCACTTTGTGTGGATCGGATACAAATTCATTCGCCAGTTCAGAAATATGGACTAAACCGTCTTGGTGTACACCTACATCTACAAAGGCACCGAAGTTAGTTACGTTAGTAATCACGCCTTCCAGCTGCATGCCTTCAGTCAATTGTGACACTTCAGTGATGTCATCACGGAACTTGGCAGTACGGAATTCCGGACGTGGGTCACGGCCCGGTTTTTCAAGTTCAGCCAATACATCTTGAATGGTAGGCAAACCAAATTGCTCATCAGCAAATTCTTCGGCATTCACCTGGCGAATGATTTCAGAATTACCAATAATGTCTTTTACCGTAGTGGCTTTTGCTGCAACAATTTTTTCTACCAAGCCATAAGACTCAGGGTGAACAGCAGATGCATCCAGCGGTTCAGAACCATCTTGAATACGCAAGAAACCTGCCGCCTGTTCAAAAGTACGCTCGCCTAAACGTGGTACATTTTTGAGTGCCTGACGGTTATCAAAACGGCCATTTTCCTTACGGAAATCAACAATCTGTTGAGCAATCGATTTATTTAAACCTGCGATATAACCCAAGATTGCTGAAGATGCTGTATTCACATCTACACCCACCGAGTTCACACAGTCTTCAACCACAGCTTCCAGCGTTTTTGCCAAACCAGCTTGATTTACGTCGTGCTGGTACTGGCCTACACCAATCGATTTCGGATCAATCTTCACAAGCTCAGCCAATGGATCTTGTAAACGGCGTGCAATTGAAACTGCGCCACGAATTGAAACATCAAGTTCTGGAAGTTCTTGTGAAGCCAGTTCCGATGCCGAATAAACCGATGCCCCAGCTTCACTGACGGAAACGCGCGTCAATTTCAAATCAGCATTTTGAGCCATCATTTCAGCCACAACCGCTTCAGTTTCACGGCTTGCAGTACCGTTACCAATGGCAATCAGGTCAACATTGAATTCACGGCATAGACGGGCAAGCTCTGCAATTGAACCTGCTTTATCTTCTTTTGGTGCAAACGGATAAATGATGCTATGCGCAACCACATCGCCTGACTGGTTCACTACAGCCAGTTTCACACCGGTACGAATTCCCGGGTCTACACCTAAGGTACAACGTGCACCCGCAGGAGCAGAAAGCAATAAATGACGCAGGTTTTCAGCAAAGACTTCCATCGCCTCTGCTTCAGCAGCCAAGCGTTTTTCAGTCAATAATGAATGTTCGATTTGTGGACGGACTTTGCCTAACCAGAACAGTTTTGCAGTTTTCTTCAAGTAATCTTGACGGCTTTGCGGTTGAACCGTGTCGAGATTGTATTCAGTTTCAATACGTGCAAGTGGTGCATCGTCTTCACCATCCACTTTTAAGCCCAGGACATTTTCCTGACGGCCACGCAGCATGGCCAATAAACGGTGGGAAGGTACTTTGTTTAAGTTTTCAGAAAAATTGAAGTAATCACGGAATTTTTTACCGACTTCTTTTTTCTCTTCACTGGCGACCAGACTTTTCAATACAGCTGTTTTGGCAAATGTCGCTTTAAGTTCAGTGGTTAAGGCAATATTTTGTGCCCAGTCATCAATCAGGATGTTCTGGATCGCATCCAACTGGCTTTCCACATCCGGATAATCTTCATGGCTAAAGCCAGCGAGTGCTTCCGCAGGATCAACTTGCTCGCTGAAGATTTTTTCAGCAATTGGCCCGAGGCCCGCTTCTTTGGCTTTAAATGATTTGCTGGTACGTTTTGGACGGTACGGTGCATAAAGTTCTTCTAAAGCATTCTTGGTTTCAGCAGCATTTACACGTGCCAACAAATCGTCTGACAATTTATTTTGTTCTTTCAGCGATTCAATTACTTTTTCACGGCGTTCAAATAAATCACGTAAATACGATAAACGGGTGTCGAGTTGGCGTAACTGGATATCGTCCAAGCCTTGGGTTACTTCTTTACGGTAACGTGCGATAAATGGAACGCTTGCACCTTCATCAATCAGCTTGATGGCAGCTTCTACTTGATTTGGACGTACGGCAATTTCTTTTGCCAACTGCTGAACTAAGTCAGTCATCGTGTTTGATCCCACAAGGATAAGTACTAAATGGCATGATTATAAAGACCAAGACCATAAAATCCACAACTGTTTTGATTAAATTTATCAGTGGTCAGTATTGCCAATTCACAGTTTTTTTAGAATTTGCGACAAAATTAGGTGATAAGTAGATTTTAACTCTACATATTCAGCAGGATAAGCGATAATTTAGATGTATATATTTGGTATCTATGTCTTGATTTTATCTGCAATATTTGTTGCTTTAGAGCATAGTAAACAGATACAAATGAATCGTATACTCAAGATCATCCGAACTTTTGTTTACGATGACAATAAAGATAAAGGAGCACATCATGAGTTTAGTGGTACCTGCTGAAAAAACAGATCCAGTACAAAACGACCCTGATCGCGTCGAGCGCATTCTCGTTGTGGATGATGATGTGCGTTTACGTACGTTGTTACAACGTTTTCTAGAAGATAAAGGCTTCGTGGTCAAAACTGCTCACGATGCAACGCAAATGGATCGTTTATTGCAGCGCGAACTTTTCTCCCTGATCGTGCTCGATTTTATGCTTCCTGTTGAAGATGGTTTAAGTATTTGTCGCCGTTTACGCCAATCCAATATCGATACGCCGATTATCATGCTGACTGCCCGTGGCAGTGATTCTGACCGTATTGCCGGCCTGGAAGCAGGTGCTGATGATTACCTGCCTAAACCGTTTAACCCGAATGAGCTGCTCGCACGTATTCGTGCCGTATTACGCCGCCAAGTTCGTGAAGTCCCGGGTGCACCAAGCCAGCAAATGGAAGTCGTGAGCTTCGGCCCTTGGTCACTGGATTTGTCGACCCGCACCCTGACCCGTGAAGGCCAGGTGGTCACGCTGACCACGGGCGAATTTGCGGTACTGAAAGCACTGGTACAACATCCACGTGAACCCTTAACCCGTGACAAGTTGATGAATTTGGCACGTGGCCGTGAATGGGGTGCGATGGAACGTTCGATTGATGTTCAGGTATCACGTTTACGTCGTCTGGTGGAAGAAAACCCTGCCCGTGCGCGTTATATTCAAACGGTTTGGGGCGTAGGATATGTGTTTGTTCCAGATGGTGCTGAATAAGCCAATTTTTATCGGATAAGACAAACTCAAACACTTGTCCGGAAAAGCCATTCGCTGCTGTTTGAGCCATCCTTCAACAGAATTTATAGATGAATGATGGCGAGTTCAGCGAATGGCAAAAGTTTTCTTGCGTAAGAGTGTTACTCATTTTTTAAAAAAGTAACTTAAGCAAATCCTTCAATTGAATGTCAAAGCAGTAAGACTCAGCCAAGAACATCACTGCCGATTTTCAAAAATAAAAATGCCCACAGGAAGCTGGCGTGAAACTCGAACCCATCGACCCGCAAAAATTTACTGATTACGAAGCTTATTCAGAAAAGAAGCGAACCCGCTGGGAACGCTTTCTGGATAAGATTAAGCCGCGTTCTGCTGCAATGCGTACCACCGTGCTGGTGTTATTCGTTGTGTTTTTCAGTTTATTTATGTCGTTGTGGTTCTTTTGGCGTACGCTTTACCTTCCTGAAATTCAGCAGCATGCCCGCTATTTAGGGGTCGAGCTGGAAATTCTAAACAATCCTGACTTACGTATTTTTCATAATAATGCCGAAGTGGATGCCGATTTATGGCTCAAAAATCGGGTCGGCATTGAATATATTACCAATCCCGCAGAATATCCCCGTGTAAGAGACAAAGTGATTGCCGAGTTTTTTACCAATCAAATAGAAAAAAAGCTGGCAAAAGAACTGAAAGTTGAAAATGTAACGGTTTATTTCCAGTTTAAACCCAGTCCCAGTATCTGGATTCAGACTCCAGAAATGAACGGAAATTGGGTCCGTGAACCTTTAAAAACCTATGCCAACTATAGTCCCGAACTGATCTATGGCTGGTTAGTTGGTATTCCACTGATTGCTGCTGCCATCATTTTGACTCTAGTTCGCCAGTTGAACCGCCCGCTTCGCCGTTTGCAGGATGCAGCGAACAACTATAGCAAAACCGGCTCAGCACCCTATCTGGAAACCAATCATGGGCCACAAGAGATTCGTGAAGTCAATCAGGCCTTCAATCATATGATTTATACGCTGGAGCAGACTGAACGTGACCGCCGTATTATGCTGGCGGGGATTTCGCACGACTTGCGTACTCCGCTAACCCGTATCCGCTTAAGTGCAGAAATGATGCCCGATGATGACTTTTTGAAAGAAGGCTTCATTTATGATGTCGAAGATATGGATGCCATCCTGAACCAGTTCATCTCCTACATGCGTGATGGCTCTGATGAAGAACTTCAGGACACCGATATTAATATGCTGTTACAGGAACTGGTCATTCAGTTCAAGCCGCTGGACGTGCGTTTTGAAGCTGAGGAAGTTCCAATTATTCAAGCACGTAGCCAGTCTTTAAAGCGCCTGATTGGTAATCTGATTAACAATTCCAAACGCTATGGCGCCGAACCGATCGAGTTATCCGCCAAAGTGGAAAACAATCACCTGCTGATTCGTGTCGCCGACCATGGCGAAGGTATTCCTGAAGACCAAATTGAAGATTTGATGCAACCTTTCGTGCGCGGCAATGAAGCCCGAACCATTCAGGGCAGTGGTTTAGGTTTGGCCATCGTAAAACGTATTGTTGATCTTCATCAAGGACAGCTTACCATTCAAAATCGCCCGCAAGGCGGTTTGGAAGCACTGATTTCTTTACCTCTACTGCATGATGAAGTTGAGGAAAATATCCCGCAAGGCACTTTAGAAAAAATTAAACAAACGATTACGGGACACTTTTAAGCTTTGATCAATTAATCAACAAACAGTTTTGTTTAATGATTAACCCCCTGGTTTTTACACTATTAAAATCAAGGCATTAAAAACCATAAAAATTCGTTATACCCACATTTTTTCAAAAAATTAGACCTTAGCCTAACAGGCATGCACAATTTGTTTTTTGGACGGTACAATCCGTCTAGTTTTGAACAAGAATTGAGCGTAGACCATGTCTTTAGATCGTATTCGTTTAGCGTCACTTCATGACAAAGTCATGAGCGCAGAACAAGCTGCTACTTTTATCCAAGATGGTATGACTGTAGGTATGAGTGGATTTACTCGTGCAGGTGAAGCAAAAGCTGTTCCCCTGGCACTGGTAAAACAAGCTCAAACCAATCCTTTGAAAATTACTTTAATTACAGGCGCAAGTCTTGGTAACGATTTAGATAAACAGTTAACTGAAGCTGGTGTACTTGCTCGCCGTTTACCGTTCCAGGTAGATAATACGTTACGTAAAGCCATTAACAAAGGCGAAGTGATGTTCATCGATCAGCATTTGTCTGAAACTGTTGAACAAATGCGTAACCAGCAACTTAAAAAGCCAGATGTAGCAGTGATTGAAGCTGTTGCCATTACTGAAGATGGCGGCATTATTCCAACCACATCTGTGGGTAACTCTGCTAGCTTTGCTATTTTCGCTGAAAAAGTGATTGTAGAAATCAACACCAACTTAAGCCCTGCTTTTGAAGGTTTACACGACATCTACATCCCAACGTATCGTCCAACACGTCAACCTATTCCTTTGACTAAAGTGGATGAGCGTATTGGTACAACAGCCATCAATATCGATCCTGCAAAAATTGTCGGTATCGTATTCAACAGCGAATACCACGATTCTCCATCTACCGTGACTGCACCGGATGATGAAACTCAAGGCATTGCGAACCACTTGATCGCATTCTTTGAAAAAGAAGTGGCAGAAGGCCGTCTTCCTTCTAATCTTGGTCCATTACAAGCAGGTATCGGTTCGATTGCCAACGCAGTATTGACTGGTTTGAAAGATTCGAACTTCGAAGACTTGATCATGTACTCAGAAGTACTTCAAGACTGTACCTTCGAATTGATTGACGCAGGCAAAATGAAATTTGCTTCAGGTTCTTCAATTACGCTTTCTGCTAAATATGGCGAAAAAGTATTTAACAACCTTGAACAATACAAAGACAAACTTGTGCTTCGTCCACAAGAAATTTCGAACCACCCTGAACTGGTTCGTCGTCTCGGTATTATCGGTATCAACACTGCATTAGAGTTCGATATTTACGGTAACGTAAACTCAACTCACGTATGCGGTACCAAAATGATGAACGGTATTGGTGGTTCTGGTGACTTCGCACGTAATGCCCACTTGGCAATTTTCGTGACTAAGTCTATCGCTAAAGGCGGTGACATTTCTTCTGTGGTGCCATTTGCTTCTCACGTTGACCATGCTGAACACGACGTAGACATTCTGGTAACTGAACAGGGTCTTGCTGACTTACGTGGTTTAGCACCTCGTGAACGTGCGCGTGTGATTATCGACAACTGTGCTCACCCAATGTACCGTGATGCTCTAAACGATTACTTTGATCGTGCATGTGCTAAAGGTGGTCAAACTCCACACATTCTTCGTGAAGCGCTGTCTTGGCATTCAAACTTCGAAGAAACCGGCCATATGCTTGCTGCTCAGACTGAAGAGAAAAGTGCTTAATCGCCTCACTCAATAGTATAAAAAAGCGTACTTCGGTACGCTTTTTTATTTTAAACTGCTGCTTTAGCTGACATCCCCCAGTTGAAACTCAAAATCTATAAACGCTGCTCAACCGCCTGACGGTTTTGCTTTTTAATTTTTTCTATTTCTGCATTTAACTGCAGAATCTGCTTATACAAATCATTAAACTGCTTGAGGGGCTGATCCTGATAAAACATAAAGGTCTTGTTCTTTTTCTCCCATTGATTATTTTTAAGAATCTGGAATAAGGCATCCGCCTTATCTAGAACCTGTAGCTCCAGAGCAAATAGAGCGTGGGTCTGATCACTATCCCGGCTTTCACGCAAGCTATCGGTGAGCTGATGCCTGAGATGCGATTTAATCGATAATTGTTTAGCACGGGCTAAGGTATTTTGTTCACGCTGTAGGGTTTGTTGCTGATAGTGGTTCGCGAGCAGATGTGCTTGCTGCAACATCTGCTCGGTTTCTACATATTTCTGCTCGCGGTCTTGGTCTAAACGGTCGATATTTAAAAACTGATCCCAGTGAATCGCTTTCAGCTCGCGCAAATACTGATTTCTTGCTTCAGCATTTTGAATCATTTCACTCAACACAAAATCTGCCATCACTTTATAATCGCCCTGCAGACGATTATCTGAAACATTGATCTGGATTGGCTTAGACCAGTCTTGGGCCTGCTGATAAATGAGTTCGGCTTTTTCATACAATACCGTTTGGTAGCTGTGCAGTTGGCTGAGTTCCTTTTGCTGGACCGAATATTGATACAACATCCAGCCAAATACGCTGCATGTTGCCAATGCCAAGATGAGAAAAATTCTGGGCATACCAGACTCCCCTATACCGCCTTTTTCACATCATAACTTGATTCAGCCTTAAATCGTTCATTTATCAAACAATAAGGACACAAAGTATGCAGGACAGCAAATGAGTTAAAATCAAGTCCATATGTCTTGTTTAAGAAAATGGCTCATTGAAGATTAAACCGCATAGCTAAAAAAGCCCGATGAAAAGGGCTTTTATCGCAACTTTTGAAAGCCTCAGGTTAGAACTTATAACCATAAGCCAAGCCTAAAATGTTCTGACTCATTGTCAAATTCGCTTCACCACCACCAAAGTTTGCAGGAATGGACTCACTGCCCTTTACTTCTTTTTCTAAAGCATGGGTATATGCAATGCTGAGCTCTTGATGAGCATCTACATTCCAGGTTGCACCTACGCTCAAATGATCTTGCACGACCCCGGGTGCCAAGATATTCAAGAAGGTTTGATCCGCCGAAATGGGCTGGTCGTTATGACTATACCCGGCACGTAAAGTTAATTTTGGATGAGCCTGATAGCTTGCTGCAACTTTATACACGTTAATGTCATTCCAGCCAAAGCCTGGACCTTGATCCGACCCAAAGGCATGCCCCTGGAATAGCGGATTAATCGCATGTCCAACCGAACCGACATCTGAATAGTTAATACGTTCCACATCGGCAGCCACGTTCAACTTTGCTGTCAGCTGATAGGCTGCACCAATACCGTAACTTTCAGGTACATCAAAATCACCTTGTTGTGCAAATAAGCCACTGTATTGATCAAAACGGTCTGCATCAATTTTAGAACTATAATTTGCACCTAGAGTTAAACGCTCATCAAAGAACTTCCCAGCCCAACCGACACGTACGCCAACGCCTGTAGCGGAGTCTTTACCCTTATTACTGAGCTTATTGCCATCGACAGAAAGACCCGCAAAACCGCTAATACCTTTGGCTTCAAAACGTTGATACAAGATATTGGTCGCAACCCCAATCGATTGATTTTTCGCATATTGCCAAGAGACAGCAGGAGAAATAAACACCTGTGACAAATCCACACCCGCACTGCCTTGATTTCCAAATGCAGCAAATGGATTTTGCTTATAGCCGGTATTCATACCGCCATTGCCATAAATAGCGATCCCCAAATTAACTTGATTATTCACTTGATGGTTATAGGCAAGTTCAGGAAGTACAAAATACTTTCGACCATTGCCATCATAATGACCATTGGCACCAGGTACAGCATTCCCCACTATTTCTGCTGAGCGATCAGGAGCAAAAAGTGTAGCGCCAATATCGATTCTTGAGCCCACCCAACTCAACCCTGCCGGGTTATTTGCAATGGTCAATGCATCTTGAAAATGTGCAACAGAGGCTCCAGCATTCCCTTGAGCCTTAATGCCATAACCATGCATAAAATATCCAGTTGTTGCAAATACAGGAGTACTGATCAATGGCAATAAAGCAGCTAAAAAACGGGGAGAAGTGTGAATATTCATGCTAACAATTGATTAAATAATAATATATTTTTTAATAATATTGTTTATAGTAATGCTTGTAATCTAATTAAAATGGAATTGCTTATTTGATTTTTTCATAAGAACCCCGCTTCTTTAAGTTTCAATCTATCCTTAAACCTATATGTTTTATACCATTTGATAAATTCATGATTTTTCATTTTTAGATGCTTTAAATTTTAATCTCTATCCCCATCAATAGAAGCAAGAAAAGATAAGAGAACTCTCATGCGCGTAGATATTTGGTCAGATGTAGTTTGCCCATTTTGTTATATTGGTAAAAAACGTCTGGAAGCTGCTGCTGAACAGGCAGGTTTAGAACTTGAAGTTCATTGGCATAGTTATGAACTTGACCGGGAAGCACCTGTTCGCCAAGAAGTATCCAACTCTGAACGTCTGGCGCAAAAATACGGCCGTACTCTGACTGAAGTTGAAGAAATGCAGCGCAATATTGCCGCAATGGCTGCAGAAGAAGGTATTCAGTTCAATTGGGAAAATGCCAATTCAGGCAACACCTTCAATGCTCACCGTATTATTCATTTGGCACAAAGCAAAGGCTTGGGTTCCGAAGCCAAAGAAGCCTTTTTCTATAGTTATATGACCCAAGGTTTAGCCATTGGTGAACGTGAAACCCTGGAAGATGTTGCAGCCCGTATTGGCTTAAATCCGGTTGAAGTAGATGATGTGCTCAATTCAGACGAATTTGCAGATTTTGTCAAATTTGATGAAGAAGTAGCACGTGATCAGCTCAAAGTGACCGGGGTACCCTTCTTTGTCTTTGATCAACGGATCGCACTCGCGGGTGCACAGCCACGTGAAGTATTTTTACAGGTGATGAAAAAAGCCCTTGAAGCACCTCAACAAGACAACATAGTTGCTGAAGATAGCGCAATCTGTAAAGAAGATCAGTGTGATGTTCCGGAAAAATAAGCTGAAGTCTTAACTACAGCAAGTCAATAAAAAATCCCCAGTCCTTGGGGATTTTTTATTTTAAGATTCATTGATCTATTCAATTCAGTCAACCAAGAAGCTAATTTTTAAATTCACCCGATATTCTGTAATTTTATTATCCTTAATCACCACTTTTTGTTCATTTATCCATGCACCCTGCACATTTTTCACTGTTTCGATCACTTTATCTATGCCACTTTGAATAGCATCTTCAAAACTTTTATTACTGCTTGAATTCACTTCAACCACTTTTGCGATAGCCATTGTTTTTACCTCAGGTTTTATTATTTTGAGTCCAGATCATAGGACATTTTCTAAACAAAAAAGTGAGTTTTAACATTACAGCGCAAAAACTTACAGCCGGGTCACAATACCCTTATTTGCTTTGCACCTCTTACAAAAGACAACTTATCTATACAAGGTTTGGACACAATTAAAAGCACAATTCGCTAGGCTAATATGCGGAATATCTGAGTTCCTAATCATGAAATTTATAGAGGTAAATATGAACACTGAAATACAAGATCCGATGATTGATACCAGTCCAAAACAAAGCACATCTGCAAAATCTCCTTTTTCACCCACGCTCAAAGGTGTACTGATTGGCGCAGTGGCTGGTAGTGTATTACCCGTTTTCGGTACGTTTAGTGGTGCCATTATTGGAGGTGTGGCGGGAAAAGTTTACGAAAAAAAATACCAAAATAAATGCCATGCAAAATAATTTTTATATATTTTCAAAGCAGTTAAGACAGATTGTTAACAGACAGTCTGTCTTAGAGCAAAAACTCTAAATATATGATTTATATAATATTTTAAACTCACCGTTCATCTTTTTTTGCTCTCACCTCCTTACTTGATTCAATCACTTCTTGATATCATTCACATGAAATTTATTTTTATTTCTCTCCTTGCCTGCTTCATTTTTGAATGAAGCAGACATCCTTTCACTAAAGGAAAATGATGATGAACCTGATTAAATCTCTTATCGCTGTTGCTATTGTGGCTTGCTCTGCTAACCTTTCTGCTCAAATTGTTTATACCCCAGATTTTCCTGTCAGCAAAGCAACAGAAACCGTGAATGCTGAACAAAAAGCACCTGTTGCTAAAACTGAGATACAGAGTGTGACTGCATCTAAAACAGCTGCCTAATCTAAAAATCCATAAAAAAAACCAGACAAAACAAATGTGGTCTGGTTTTTTTATCAGCATAAATTGGCATTTTGTTCACCAGCTTATGTTCGATCAGAACATCGTTTTAATCTGTCATTTCATTACTTTCTTTTTATCCATTTCTTTGCAAAATAACAGGACAGCTAAAGCCTGATCAGCAGATTTCTGCTCTCTCCTGCCAAAAAATTGCTTATTTTTTATTTAAAATTTACATTTTTTGCAAATTATGTCTATAAATACTCAAAAACTGACATTTTTTTTCATGCTTTTTTTTACTAAATACATATAATCAAAACAATTAAATAAATAATTCACTCAAGAAGAAGTGTGTATATGCAAGAACTTCAAGCACTGATTCAAGGCAAGATTTCTCCGCAAACGATCAAAACCGATCAGTTGATCATGCTTGCTGAGCATTACTCCCAGCCCACGTCTGCAGAATATAAGTTACTTGAACTCGCGATTAATATCGTATTGGCAAGTTATCTAGAAAAAGCGCAAAAGCATCTCTAGAGGTGAGATCAGCACATGAATGTCTTAGAAAAAGCCAAGCTGATTCACGAATTAAATCAACTCATCGATGGCTTGGAACAACGTTCCTTATCTTTCTTTGAAATTGCCAGCTCAAAAGCCCGGATAAAAGACATTTTTGCTTTATGTGATGAACCGATTTTTAAAAAACAGATTTTACAATTTAAATCCCATAGCCAGCCCGAAAAAGCAGCTACAGATTTCGCCGCTCAAACCCTGTTTCAGCTCTCTTTTCGTGGCGTATTTCAGCAAGGTAAAGCGCTAGAGCAAGCCCTTTATCAACATCCAGATTTTGGCTGGGCTATTTTGCATGATGCTCAACTCGGTTGGCAAATCTGGTTAATTCCGGCAGCAAATCGTACAGCCCTGATCAGCGAATGGGAAAATCTGGAGGATGCCTATCACTGGATGCTGCAACAACAACAGAACTATGGTTGCCTAAAAACAGACTATGAACTCAAACAGATTCAAAATTTGATTGTACCAAAGCTAACGAGTGTTTTAACCGAGACTAAGACAAATCTAACTGTAGCTGCTGATGAGCTTGAAACCATTGCTGAACATGAACAATCCAATTTAATGGATTTATCCATAACTGAGCTGTATTCAGATCAAGAGCCGATAGCCACTGAAACATCTGCGCAGCAAAGCCAGCAGCCTGCCGAGATTCAGCAACCGTCTTCAGCTGTAGAACCTGATCTACCGATGGCGGCTTCTACGCTCGCCCACACCGATATAGAGAATACGGCGGCTCCGTCATCTATCATCAAAGATGTTGCAGAAACCCTGGAACTCAATCAATATGTCGCCCGTATTCATTCGCTACCTGGCGAAGAAGCCTCATTACAGCAGCTATATCGTTTAGACATTCCCAGCTTGCTAGAAATTGCCCCGTATCTAGATTTACTGTTACATGGTGCAGACCTGGAAAAATGGCAGCATTACCCAATTTATCTGGCAGAGCAGATCAATCAGCAAGGTTGTTTTGTTCGATATTTGGCATTACTGGGTGCAGAAAACCAGGCGCAGGCCATGCAGTTCATGCCATTATTGAATAATGCTGAGCAATATGCCCTGGCTGCAATCAAGACAATTCCCTGGATAGACCTGGCCGATCATTTTAACTCTATTGAAGCCCTGTTTGATGTCTATACGCATAAAGCCATTTGCATCTGGCATGATGAAAACTATATGCCATTTATTCCTGCACAACTGATTCAAACCCAAAAAATTATTAAGCTGGATGAAAGTGCCGCCGATATTAAAACACCGCTACTTTTACTCAAAGAACGGCAAAAAATACGGCTTATTCATGGGCACAAACGTTTAGCCCTGTCACAGAATGAATCGGCCTATCCTTATTTTTTATTGGAACGCCATCATGGCATTAGCTGGCAAATGATTCAGATGATTACTGCTCAATTCAGTTCCCCGATTAATTGCCGGGAATTATATAAAGAGATTCAAAAGCATATTTCAAATTAAGTTTTTATTTTTTGTAGCAAGAGCTTGCTTTTTAGTGTGATTTTTTACCAGACTAGTCATCATCAGACAATATAAGAGCAAGGATATGCGGAAAAAAAAATTATCTCTATTAAGCCCCCTCTTATGTGTGTTGATCTCTGGACTCATGTCTACTGTCAGCTGGTCAAACTCAGCTGAAACCGGGGTTGATCAACAAAAGCTTAACGCAACAGAAACAGATTTTAATTTGCTCAGTCAGATTCCAAGCCTGATTGATGCGATGCCGACAGTTTTACCGCAACAGTCAGATGCAGTGATTGTCCCTCCGATCCAGGCCACTGAAAAACAAAGCTGGCTAGACCGTAAACAACATGAAATCCGCAACTGGACAGACCGTAGCTCCCATAAAATAGATCAATGGTTTGGGCAACCCGATCCAAATGATCCAGCTTCAGCAACCCTACGCCTGATTATCGATAACAGCTGGAATAAACATGATGGTTATGAAGTTAGCCCACGTCTGCGCGGAAAAATTAAACTTCCAACCTTGGAACGTAAAATCAGTTTGGTATTCGGTGATGACTCTTTAGATAACGAACTGAACAATAATGTTGCTATTACCGATGAAAATCCAGGTAGCACCAGTAGTAAAGCTTTAGACCGTGAACGAACACAAGAAAGTAACAGTTCCTTGGCCCTGCGTTGGTCGGATTTTTCCAAACGGCTGCCTTTTGAAACCGATCTGGATTTGGGGATTCGTTCAGGGGATGATATTTATGTACGACTTAAAGCGTCCAGAGACTGGCAACTGGAAAATGATTTCAGATTTCATGCCGAACAGATTTACCGCTATGGCATAGATAGTGAAAACTACTTGCGAACCAATCTGGAACTTACCCATGCACGACCGAATCAGCCATTTTTATCCAATCAGCTCAGCCTGACCTATGCAGACAAACAAGATGACGATGTCACTTGGGATAATTATTTATTCAGACAACATCAATTTTTCCAGAATAACCGTTTTGCTTATGGCTTATATACCGGCGGTTTTTATAATAATAACGACCTTCGCCTGAACAGTTGGGGACCCTATATTTCATGGCGGCAACCTTTTGTGCGTGAATGGTTTTTTCTACAGGGCGATTTAAACTATCTCAATGACCATCGTGAAGATCGCAGCCATTTCCTCGGTGTATTAGTGCGTATGGAAGCATTGTTCTAATGTTGGGCAATATAACAAGTTGATCCATCAATATGCCTATTTTCTGCAATAAAAAACCTCCCGAAGGAGGTTTTTTGCTTAATGCGAAAAGGACTTATTTCAGCAATAAACTGTTAATACGTTTTACATAGGCTGCAGGGTCATCAGGCAAACCGCCTTCTGCAATCACTGCCTGGTCAAAAATCACATTGGCTAGGTCATCAAACTGGTTCGATCCTTCCAGCTTTTTCACCAGCGGATGTTCAGGGTTAATTTCTAAAATCGGTTTTGATTCAGGAACCGCCTGACCAGCCTGTTTCAACATGCGAATCAATTGTGGAGACAGCTCACCCTCGCCTGTTACCAGACAGGCAGGTGAATCGACCAAACGAGTCGTCACACGCACTTGTTGGGCTTTTGCTTTGAGAGAATCGGAGAGCTTGTCCACCACAGGCTTAAACTGTTCAGCTGCTGCTTCCAGTGCTTTCTTCTCTTCAGCATCCTGCAAATCACCCAAGTCTACTGCACCCTTGGACACATTTTGCATTGGCGTTCCGTCGAATTCATGAATGAACTCCATCGCCCATTCATCTACACGATCCGCCATTAACAGCACTTCAATGCCTTTTTTCTTGAACAGCTCCAGCTGTGGCGAATTCTTCGCAGCACTGAGGCTTTCCGCAGTCACGTAATAAATGGCTTTCTGCCCTTCTTTCATGCGTGCTTTGTAATCTGCCAATGAAGTTGAAATTTCATCATTGCTGGAAGTCGAGAAACGTAATAATTTTAAGATCCGTTCACGGTTACCAAAGTCTTCACCCAGACCTTCCTTAATCACCGAACCAAATTCAGCATAGAACGTTTTGAATTTCTCCTGGTCTTTTTCATCTTCAGACTTCGCCAAAGCATCCAGCATGGTCAGCACACGGCGTGCATTCCCTTCGCGAATGGTTTTCACGTCACGGCTTTCTTGCAGCAATTCACGGCTCACGTTTAACGGCAAATCGGCACTGTCTACCACCCCCTGCACAAAACGCAAGTAGTTTGGAATCAGGTTATCCGCTTCATCCATAATAAATACGCGTTTGACATACAGTTTAATGCCGGCTTTGGCTTCACGGGTAAAGAGATTGCTTGCCGCCTTGCTTGGAATATAAAGCAATTGTGTGTATTCCGTGCTGCCTTCTACACGGTTATGGGTCCAGGCCAAAGGTGCATCAAAGTCATGACTGAGATTCTTGTAGAATTCGGTATATTGCTCGTCAGTGATCTCGTTTTTATTGCGGGTCCAAAGTGCGCTGGCAGAGTTAATAGCTTCCCATTCATCTGTTTTCACCATCTGACCTGGCTTAGCTTCTTCCCCCTCAGCGGCTTCTTCTTGCTGCCAGATTTCTTTTTGCATTTCAATTGGCAGGCTAATATGGTCAGAATATTTATTGATGATTTGCTTAACTTTATAAGATTCTAAATACTCCAGTGCATTGTCACGCAAATGCAAAATAATGTCTGTTCCACGTGAAGCCTTATTGATTTGTTCAACTTCAAAATCACCTGTGCCAGTGCTAATCCAGCGTACACCGTCAGCGACATCAGCAGCAGCATGACGCGATTCCACGGTAATCTTTTCAGCCACAATAAAACCTGAATAAAAACCGACACCAAACTGGCCAATTAATTGCGCATCCGCTTTTTGATCTCCGGACAATTTAGACATGAAGTCCTTGGTGCCCGATTTGGCAATGGTGCCCAGATTATCAATGGCTTCTTGTTGAGTCAGACCAATACCGTTGTCGGAAATAGTGATGGTTTTATTTTCTTTATCCAGACTGACACGTACATGCAAGTCAGGGTCATTTTCATAATATTCAGGATGGTTAATCCCTTCAAAACGCAACTTGTCACAGGCATCTGAAGCGTTCGAAATCAGTTCTCGCAGAAAAATTTCAGGGTTTGAATAGAGAGAATGCGTCACCAAATGCAATAACTGTGCGACTTCAGCCTGGAAACTATGTTTTTGTGCGCTTTGTTCGCTCATAAATCACTCCTTAAATTCGTTACACGGTTTTTATTGGATGCTTAATGAATGGAGTAAGTTAAAGATTTTTCAATAGGGTCAAATAAATTTTTCTTAGAAAGGCCCTTGTTGATACACACGCTCCATATACAGATTCAGCTTTTGTTGGCGCATTTTATACACTTCGCTTAAACAGCGGCTTGAATTGCCACATTGGTCGCGCAACTGTAACCATTTGACCTGCTCATCCTGAATTACCCCGCGTGTTCCCATCGGCACCAAACGTTTAATAATATTGTAGGTGGTGGCCATTTTGACATCAGCATCATTAATGGCACGGTGCTCGCAAATGGCATGTTCAGTTGACGTTTCTGCTTTGTCACAATTAAAACTGGCTGCATACACCGATCCACTTAAAAGACTAAAAAAGACCACTTTGCATACAATGAATAATTTCATGATTTTTCCTGCTTTTTTAGCTTATTGTAGACTCTCAACTTAAACGCATTTTTAATGATGAAACAGGATAAAAGTGCTCAATTTCTGTACTTTATTGTGACTGAATGATGAAATAAAAATCCCCATCAGAGATGGGGATTTTGGCGCTGATTTATTGTTTTTATTTTATATCTATTTTTATTTTAGAATTTGTAGCTATAACCGATTGTGTAAACCCAAGGGTTAACTTCAAGGTCACCTAAACTTACTTTAGTGCCATCTGGTGTTTTTGCAGTTAATTCAGTTTTCACATCCGCATAACGTACATCAGCAAAAACACCCCAGTTTTTCGCATCAGCTGGTTGATAATTAAAACCGACCTGACCAGCAACACCGTATGCTACATCAGCATCTAAACTTTCTGCACCAGTTACATTTTTAGTAGTCTGAGATAATTGCTCATCCCAAGGAATAACCACAGTTGCGCCTACACCAATGTAAGGTGTGAAACGAGTAGAGTTCTTAAAATTATATTTTGCTGTAATGGTTGGTGGTAAATGCTTGAATGAAGCAGCATCTTCAATTGGACCAACGTTTACATCATGTTCAAAAGGCAATGCAAGCAATAACTCTACTGAAATTGGTGAATTATTAAAGAAATATTCAACAGATGGAGTGAAGTTAACTTCATTACTTACTTGTGCTTTTAATGCTGCTGAACCACCAGTAGCTAAAGGCACATTTAAAGTACCGTTATCATCATTTTGTGGAGCTAATGCTGAAGCACCAACTTTAACCTGCCAGTTACCTGCCATTGCAGAAGCAGACATCCCCATTAACGCGATAAGAGCAACTTGTTTTAACATTTTAAATCACCTCTAGAAGGATAATTACTACAAAATTTAAACATTAATTAATAATAAACATGCCTATTATTAATATGCAATAGCCATTAATTATTTTAAATTTATTTATTTTTAAACCATTGAAAATATTAGTTATTTATTTTAATCAGATCAACATAGTTGGTTTTTAATACCAACCATGTTAATCAGATTAATGATTATATTCCAAGTATATTGCTTGGTTTTATTATATTAATTATTTAATAACATTTATTTTAAATACATGTTTTAAAATAAGCAATAAAATGAATTAAAAATTCATTAAAGTACCATTGCAGCAATCCAGCCAAATACCAATAATGGAATATTAAAATGGATAAATGTTGGAACGACCGTATCCCAAATATGATCATGCTGACCATCTACACCCAGACCTGCAGTTGGACCTAAAGTTGAGTCTGAAGCTGGAGAGCCGGCATCACCCAATGCTGCTGCGGTACCAATCAAGGCCACAGTAGCCAATGGAGAAAAGCCAAATTGTACGCACAGCGGTACATAAATCACCGCCAATACCGGTACACTGGAGAATGATGAGCCAATCCCGATAGTCACAAATAATCCTATAAACAACATCAGAAATGCAGCCAAGGCTTTGTTGTCACCAATCAGATGTACCACTCCATTCACTAGGCTGTTGATGTCACCAGTATGCGTCATCACCGAAGCAAAACCAGCCGCAGAAATCATAATGAAGCCGACCAATGCCATCATGCGCATGCCTTGAACAAAGACATCATCGGCCTCTTGCCATTTGAAGATACCCGCAGCAGACAGTACCGCAAAACCGACCAGCCCACCCAAGATCATCGAGCCTGAATACAGCTGGGCAACCAAAGTCAAGGAAATCGCGAGTAGTGCCATAAAGATGGTTTTTTTCGCGATGACTGGCGCTTGTTCTGCTTCGTGTTTGAGTTCTTCGGCATCCGCTTGCAGACTCACTTCGCCCGCACGAATTGGCTTGTCCAGATCGATGGTGGTCACACGAGCAACCACACGATCAATATAATGACGTGGTTTGCGATAGCTGAAAAATACAGCAGTAAACGTACCTATCAGCATGCCAATGACCGGAATAACCATCCCCATCGGCATCATCCAGCGATCTACATGCAAGCCATAGGCTGCACCAATTTTATTGATGTTGCCCATCAAAATTTGTTCAAGGAAAATGGAACCAAAACCGACTGGCAGGAAAATGTAGGTTCCGACCAAACCCATGGTCAGTACACATGCTGCTGCACGACGGTCTAAATTCATGTGATTCATAACCTTAAGTAAAGGAGGAACCAAGACCGGAATAAAGGCGATATGCACAGGAATCAGGTTTTGAGAAAAAATGGCTGCAACCAGTAAAATGCTTAACAGTAAATATTTTACTTTTCTGGTTTTTTGATGTGTGGCTTCCGCACCAAGCAAACCAATTAATTTATGTGCCAAAAGATCAGGCAAGCCTGATCTTGACAAGGCCAAAGCAAAAGCACCCAATACTGCATAAGCCAGGGCAACTTCTGCCCCATCACCCAGACCCGCATTAAATGCAGTTACAGTATCCGACAAACTTAGACCTGCAACCAAGCCACCAATAATCGCTGAAATGACCAAAGTCAAGACAACAGAAACTCGTGCCAGTGAGAATATAAACATCACGGCAATCGCAATTACTACTGCATTCATGAAAATTTTAAGGAAGATAAAAAGCCGTTATTTTAACAGATGCACCCTTTTGAAACTGTAAATAAATCGGCTCAGTCAAAAAACGATAAAAAATTGATTTTAATTAAAATTTATATCCAAAAGAATTGTTCAATTATTTTTTAGCGCAAATGTTTTGATATATTCTGCGACCAACTCTGCTTGGCTCAATATTGCCCAATGGTTAGCATCTATTTCTACACGCTGAAAATTTTCTGCCCATTTCGGCATTTCATCAATCAGTTCCGGACTGACAAAATTGTCTCTTTTCAGCACAATCGCCTGCACCGGACAAACAGCAAAACGCTGACGTGGTTGGGTTAAACGTGAGATGAAGTTGGCACGATACAGTCCAATACCATGTTTTCCATCTGCAGCAATATGGCTGTTTAAAGGTAAATCTTTTTGCGGCTCTAATTGTTGCAAAACTTTGTCCCATTTTTCAGGCGTAAATAAAGTCCAGATGGCTGGGGCCAGCAAGGGCAATTGAAACACCGCGATATACCAAGATTTAGCCAGTTGTTTAAAAAACCTGGGCTTATTTTGTTGAAATTGCTGCCGCATCCAGAAAGCAGCATGATCCAAACAGGGTCCGGAAATAGTACTATAACCTGAGTTCGATATAAAAAAGAGTAGAAAAAAAGCCCTGAATTTATAACATATTGGTTCTCAATACAAAATGTTATAAAACAAGGCTTCTCGATGGATCATATTACCGAATTATTTTGTATTT